>JAYWCQ010000204.1:0-4925 GCA_043780435.1 Polaromonas sp. | reverse complement strand
GTTTTTGACCTGATAACCATGGCTGAAGATGGTTTTTCTGCTGATCAAACTGACTTGCCCATTACCTGATTCATGGAAAATTTAAACATTGTTCTACTGTTAGCCAGCTGTGCTGTCAGCTTTGGACTGGGCCGCGTCTACGTGCATTTCCGGGATAAAAAACGCCAAAAACTTAAGGCCGAGCTTGAGGCGCGTCATGCGCAAATGTTGCGCGAGCAGCCGGCCGGGCCAGAATCAAAAAACAAAAGCAAACGCAAAAGGCAGCAACAGCAAAGTCGGGTAGACCAGCAGCGCTGACCAAGGTCTGGTCTGGGGGTTTTGCGTCCGACCTGCAGGTCGGGGGATTGAAGGGCGGCTGAATTGGAAACGGCCCTGTGGCGGAAGCGGTGTCCTTATCACTCGTTATCTCACATCATCCCGATCACAAATATTTTCCATTGTGAATCAATAGCTTAGCTACTGACCTAAGCCCCGCATTGTCTCAATTGCTACCGTACAATCGCACTATCTGATGTGGGTAAAAACGGGGGTAGTGAGATGGCAAGGCAAACAGAACGACTTAGCGCACTTCAGGTGGCGAAGCTGGAAAAGCCCGGCTACTACTGCGACGGCGCGGGGCTTTACTTGCAAGTCAGCAAGTCGGAATCGAAGTCTTGGATCATGCGTTACACGCTCGACGGCAAGGGCTGCGAGATGGGGCTGGGTTCGTTCGTGACCTTCACCCTTGCCGAAGCACGACAACGCGCTACAGCACAGCGCAAGCTGCTGGCCGACGGCATTGATCCACTGGCAAAAAAACACGGCGACCTGCTGGTTAAGCGCATGGCTGATGCAAACATCATCACGTTCGACAAAGCCGCTGCCGCCTTCATTCAAGCCAACAGCCCCGCATGGCGCAACGCCAAGCACGGCGACCAGTGGCGCAACACGCTGGCAACCTACGCAAGCCCGGTTATCGGCGCGCTGCCCGTGTCCAAGATCGAAACCGCCCATGTACTGAGAATCTTGTCCCCGATATGGTCAACCAAAACAGAAACCGCTACCCGCGTTCGTGGTCGGATTGAAAAAATTCTCGATTGGGCCAAAGTCCAAGGCTACCGAACCGGCGACAACCCGGCGACATGGCGCGGCCACTTATCAGAAGCATTGCCAACGCCGTCCAAGGTGGCCGGTGCGGGTCATCATGCGGCGCTGCCGTGGATAGAGATGGGCGCGTTCATGGTGGCCCTACGGGCCGCGCAAGGGGCTGGCGCTAGGGCAATGGAGCTAATCATTCTGACGGCGACCCGCACCAGCGAAGTCCTTAACGCGAAGTGGGCAGAGTTTGACCTCGACGGCGGAATGTGGGTCATTCCCAAAGAGCGGATGAAGGGTTTCCGGGAGCATCGCGTTCCCTTATCGGCTGCTGCGCTGGCAGTGCTGGACAGCGCAAAGGCGGAATCGAGCGGCGGCGAATATGTCTTTACGGGCCGTAAGCAAGCCGCGCTATCGAACATGGCTTGCCTGCAAACCTTGAAACGCATGGGCCGCTCAGACCTGACGGTTCACGGGTTTCGCTCGACATTCCGCGATTGGGTCAGCGAGTCCACCCGCTACCCGCGTGACGTGGCAGAGATGGCGCTCGCTCATGCGATTGAGGACAAAAGCGAAGCCGCTTACAGGCGCGGCGACCTGATCGAAAAGCGCCGGGCGCTGATGTCGGATTGGGCCGCTCACTGCGCTTTGGTGCGTGTCAGTGGCGACGTTGTGGCAATACGGGCGAAGCTAGCTTAAATACACAAACGGGACAAGATGGGGCTACTTGCTACACCATGCTAATATCGCGCATTAGCCCGCGAAAACGCATAGAGCTGAAATTCGCTTGCGCAGGGGTTGCCGCCAGGCGAAGTAGCAAATCGGCCAGCCGTGATACGGAGCGATACCACAAGCCAGCCTAACCCGCTGGCTTTTTTCGTTTCCGCCCGTAAAGGCTCAAAACCCATGACCGCCCACTGAGGCGGGTTTTTTACGCCTATGCGTTATTGGAGGTAATCACAACTACGTCACCCAGCCCCGCAACATCACCGTTATCACCGTCAACTAGACCGCCCACTGAGGCGGTTTTTTTTCGTCCAAAATTTATGAACAAATCTTTTCGTCCAAAACAAGCCGCTGAATTTCTCGGCATCGGAGTGGCAACTTTCTGGCGCTGGGCCAAAGAGCGGCACGACTTCCCGAAAATGATCCGCTTGTCGGCTCGCCGTACCGTTATCGACAGCGACCAGCTTGTCGCATGGCGCGATGCTCAAGCGGCAAAGGCGGTCTAAATGAAAAAGACTACCAACACCACCAATGAAAAAGCCCTCGGACGGCAATCCGAAGGCTCTATGAAATGCGCTACCAACGGGCTCGATTCTACCGGCATTAACCCGGCACAGCTTGAACTAAGGCTTGAGATTAAGACAGGCCAGGCCGCTACCAAAACCCGCAAGTTCGGCCTGAAAAGCACGGCGACCGAAGCGCAATATGAGCGCATCGACCGCATGTTGTCCACTGGCGAAAAGAACACGTTCCAATTCCGCAAGGCCGGGATTATGTCGCCTGCAACTCGCATTAAAGAGATGAACGACAAGTTGGGCTACTACATCCCCAGGATTGACCAGCGCGACATTTACGACGATGAGGGCTACTGTCATCCGCGTGTTGCGGTCTATGAGTTGATCGACCGTCCAAAGCAAGGTGGGGGCGCATGAAGCCCCTACAGACGTTTTTCCTGATGGCGTGGTGCGCGACGCCCTCGACGTGGTTCTCTGCGCTCTGGCGACGTTTCAGGCGGTCAGCATGAGCGGGGCCGCTTTCCTGAGGGTCAAAAAACTCAAGGGCGGCGGCATCATCACAGTGGCGGCGCGTCATAACCGGCGCGTCATTCAGGCAGAGATGGGCGCGACGGGATCGATTGACCCGACACGCTCACGCTTGAATGAAACCCTTGCAGGGCCGCTTACTGCTGCTGATGTGGGTCAGCTTGCCAAAGAACTGATGGCGGCGGCGGGCGTGGTCAAGCTGCGCAAAGATGCTGTGATGGGGCTGGAGATTGTTTTCAGCCTCCCGCCTGGACACGCCATTGATGACCGGGCCTACTTCACCGCCTGCGCTGATTGGGCCGGGGCTACCTTTGGTGGCGCTCATAACGTCCTGAGCGTGGACATTCACCGCGACGAAGCCGCGCCACATTGCCATGTTCTGCTGCTGCCGCTTATCGATGGCCGCATGGACGGCTCGAACATGATTGGTGGAAAACAAAAACTGTTGGCGCTGCAAAAAGACTTTCATGCAAAGGTGGCGGCGCTCTACGGCCTGCGCAAAGCCCCTGCGCGTCTGTCAGGCACGGCCAAGCAGGCGACAGCAAAGGCAGTGCTCCAGAGGCTGCGAGAAACGTCTGACGGCGCATTGCAGAGCGCGGTATGGGCAGTCGTGCGCGAAGATGTAGAACGAGATCCTGCTCGTTACCTGCTGGCGCTGGGCATTGAACTGGCGACAGCGAAAAAACCGGGCCGCACGATGGCTCAGATTTTCACGTCCAAAGGCAAGGGCCGGGCTAAAGAGTCATCAAACCCTATAGGGTTCGCACCACCTGAAAAAGAGCAAACCCTATGCTCTGTAGGGTTTGCTCCAAAAGCACCACCACAAGCTGCTCCAAAAGCACCAGCCCCTAGACCGCAATGCTCTGCTGACGACCACGACTTAGAGCGACTTGACGGCGAGTATTTTGAGACAGTCACGATAAGGGACTGCGACCTTGATCCGGCTCGATTCCATGACGGCGACTACTGCCCCGAACCACCACGAGCGGCACGACGAAATCGACAAGCGGCGGACGCATGGGTGAAGTCAGCATTGAATTAACGTCAGGTTAGACAAATAATTTCGTTTTCTGTGAAGGGTCAAACATGGGTACAGGCGGCGCAAGGTGCGGGGCAGGACGGCCCGGCTATCGGCTCAAGGCAGAGCAAACGCTAAGGGTGGATATTCGGCTGTGGCACACGCGCGGCTACCTGGTCAACGGACAGTCATTCAACTGGCAATGGTCACGCGGCGGTGAAAGAACGGGCAGTATCAGCGCGTGGGTGAGCAGCGACTCCATTCGGCTCAATTACGCCATGCAAGGGCAGGACGCATCACAGACCATCCGGACGACCACGACACCGTGCCGCTATGGGGGCTCTAGAACGTGGTTTGAGTGTTCCTGCTGCCGTGGCCGTGCTGCTGTGCTGTTCATGCGCTCAGGGCGCTTTGCTTGCCGTCAATGCCAGCGTGTCAGCTACACCTCACAAAGCGGCTCTAAGCAGGATAGAGAGCTTGTGAGATACCACCAGCTTCACGCGCTTCTAGAAGCCGGTAAACCGAAGTGGCAACGCTGGGAGACATTTAATCGGCTTGAAGATCGCTTTGAGCTCGTCAGTGAGCAGGTCAACCGCTCGTTCATGAGGTTGATTGAACGATTGCAGGCGGGAAGATAAGCTGTCACGCCACGTCACGCGCTGTCACGCTGCGTCAAGCCTGCAAACGAATCGTTTGTCGAACAGTACGCGCGCGCGAGGGCGGTGGGCGGGGGGGCGGCTGCAAAGTCTGGCGTATGGGCAGCACGGACACCCCCAGTAAAGCCACGCGCAGATTAAATCCCCCTTTGGACTATTCAAATTCAGCAAAAGAAGGTGAGATTAGGGGGCGGGTCATTCAACCTACTCGACAAGCAAGCCCATTTTTTACTGACGTGGGTTGAAGTGTGGGTAGTTCAAGTCAGAAAATAAAAAAACCCAAGTAAATCAATCACTTGGGGTTATATTTTGGCGGAAGCGGTGAGATTCGAACTCACGGAGGACTCACATCCTCGGCAGTTTTCAAGACTGCTGCATTCAACCGCTCTGCCACGCTTCCGGAGCCAG
>JAYWCQ010000203.1:0-3386 GCA_043780435.1 Polaromonas sp. | reverse complement strand
TGCAGTTGGGAGTACAGAGTCAAGGTTTTCTTTCCGCGTTACAGCCGCTGCCGCTGGCCCACCGCCACAGGCTTCATAGCAAGTCGGACTGCTTGGAGCCGCTTTTGCACTACGTATTGTGTCTCAAGTGCCTACTACGCATATCCCCGCATCCCACCACCGAACCAATGCAGAAACGGTACGGTTGCAATGCCACCAAACGGCCAAGAAAAAAGCCCACTACGATTTCTCGCAAGGGCATGATTCGTTTGGATTTTTTGGCTCCCCAACATAGACAATTATGAGAACTGGGAAGTTGAGTTTTATTGATAATAGGTGGCGGGAGGCGCTAGACCAACCGGACGCTGCGGTGGGCAACTCAGAGGGCACTATTCTTTCACGCCGCTCCCTGCACCATCTTCAGCGCATCTCTGTATAGGAATGGCACCCGGAAAGACATTCTCTCCTTCAGCTTTCGGCGCTCAAAAAAGCCAGCATCAACAAGGCGATCTGCAACCGCAACCGCCTTGTCGACTGAAATTCCCCATAGCTTTGCAAGAGTCTGCTGGGATTGATCAGTCTTCTCTCCCTCCAACTTATCGAGATATTCCCTCAACGTGGGGTTTTCAGCACATAAGGTCTGTTCGTAGCGCGCCTTCGAAACTGCCGGAAGGGCTGACTTGATTGCCAACTTGTCAAAAAGTTGGTCATTGATAGGGACTTCGTGGCCAAGCTGATAAAGCTTAAGTTGCTCATCTCGTGACTCAATCAGCAGGTGAATTAACTCTCTTGGTGCGGTTCTTCCTGACCCATCGGCTGTTCGCGAAAGCATCCAATCCAAAGTCGTAGGCTGTTTCAGACCTATATCTATTTGTTTCGGAAATACTTTGTTAAAAAATTGACTCTGCAACTCAGCGCTTGCCTGCAACTCGTCACGATCAATATTGCAGCAATCGCAAATGAGATCGTTCGACGCTAGTCGTTTGACCAAAAGGTTTAGCAGAGATGAAGAATCCCAACTGAGCGTCATGGTACGGATCACATGACTCGCTTCTCTGAAGCCCACGCTCACAATTTTTTTCCAAATATCATCGCGCAAAAATATCTTTATTTTTATATTTGAAAGTGCGTTCATATCTAGATATGTTCTAAAGAGCGATCGCAGCGCATTTCCTTCAAGATCCCCAGAATCGGAAAAAGCGACGTCCAACCTATCGAGAACCAGCCACGTAGTGATGTCCAACTCTTGGTAAGCGATATTCAGCGTACCGAGAAGCTCATCAAGGGATCTGTAGCCTAATCCGCGCTGTTCGGCGCTCGGCTCGGCTAGCGTAATTTTTCCAGTCAATTTGAGGCCGGTGGTTGGATCAGTAACGCCGCCCTCAATGATGGGGAAATACTTTCGCAAGTAATCTAGCGCCGATTTCAATCGCGTCTTTAAATTCACATTTTGGGCAAGCAACCCATTGGCCTCTAAGAGTCGAAAGACATCGTCTGCGGTTCGGTGGTTATTTCTTGAGATTGTGTTGTGATGTCGCAGATAGTTGGACGCTATCGTCAAAAAATATAGTTTCCACAGGCTGCGGAACTGCTCCTCTGAAAGCGGCGGTGTTGCTGTAAGGTCACGGAAGGCTGGAGCGCCACGTGGGTTTTCTGCGGCCAAAAACATTGTTCGCCGCCCCAAACGCAGCACTTCTTTCTGCGCAACAAGCAATGAATAAAGGGCACTTTTCCCTGCCCCTTTTGCACCGAACACAATATCGACATCACCTGCAAGGATTTTTCGCCACTGTTCAGTTTCAACAAAATAGGACTGGAGTTGAGTGTCATCTTCTGCAATTCGGCTCCCGAAACTAGCCACGGTTAGAGCTTTTTTCCTATCTGTCATGTCGTTCTTTAGTATGGTGGTGATCGCCAGCGCATCCCCGTTTAAGTAACACGGGGGGCTATAAATACGAAGTCAGATAGTAGCCCTTCTTAATATAGGGTTATCCCTTGTCGAAGGCTGGCGCACGGCAGGTTTGAGCCGCCGCCGCCAGCCTTCGGCAAGGGAGAGTAAAAAATGGCTGCTGCGCTTTTGCGCGGAATTGTGTACACTTAGATACGCAAATACGCGATTACGCATCAAGAGGTAAATATCATGGAAACAACCAAAGTAGGCATCCGAGAGTTCCGGGCAGGTATGGCGGACTTCATTGCATCCAGCACACCAGTAGCGGTGACACGCCATGGGCAGACTATCGGCTATTTCATACCCACGCAAGGCCAGGCTGACGCTGACATTGTGGCACTGAAAAAGGCGAGCAAGACCCTGGACCAGTTGCTTGCGGCGCGCCGCGTTGATGTCGAAGAAGTGGTCACTGAATTCAAGGTCGTTCGCAAACAGGCACGCTCTCGCAAAAAACCCACGGTCACGGCGGCATGAATCACAAAGCCATTGTCCTGGATGCCAATATCCTGATTCGTGCCGTGTTAGGCAAGCGGGTGCGAGATCTCATTATCGAAAATTTGGCAACGGTCAAATTCTTTGCGCCGGATGTGGCCTACGAAGATGCTCGGAAGTACCTCCCTGCGTTGATGGAGAAGCGCGGCGTCAAAGGTGCTGCCGCCATGACGGTTCTGGATGCTCTTGAATTGATTGTTCGCCCCCTTGAACTTGACTTCTATGCTGGCCTACAACAACAAGCCCTACAGCGCATTGCTGTACGCGATGCCGATGACTGGCCCGTTCTTGCCTGTGCCATGGCGATTGGTTGCCCGGTGTGGACGGAAGATGCCGACTTTTTTGGAGCGGGCGTCGCGACATGGACAACAGACCGTGTGGAGTTGTATTTGGTGGCGTGATTTTGACCATCGCTGCAAGACGACAAGGAGCAAAAAAATGGCTTTTGCACTTTACGCCCGTGTTTCCACCGTGAAGCAGGCGGACAAGGATTTATCCATCCCGGATCAGCTGCGACAGATGCGCGACTGGTGCAAGCGCAACGGCCATGCCATCGGCAAGGAATACATTGAAGCGGGTGCCTCGGCCACTGATGACCGGCGGCCACAGTTCCAGCAGATGATCGCGGACGCCACGCTCAAGTCATCGCCCTATGAGGCCACCTGTGCGCTGCGTGCGCGGGTTCTTGACCGTGAAGACGGCTTCTCAAAACGGTACCTGCGCCAATTCGTGAGCGAAATTCGCTTCGATGGGAAACGGGTCGTCATGCGGGGAAAAAAGGCCGCTTTGATGCTTGCGGCGGCACAAAAAGAAATGGGTACTACAGGAGTACCCAGTTTCGCACCTAATTGGCTCCTCGACCTGGGCTCGAACCAGGGACCTACGGATTAACAGTCCGGCGCTCTACCAACTGAGCTATCGAGGAACAAGCCTCGAATTATAGCCTTAGTTTTTACTGCCTTTG
>JAYWCQ010000202.1:0-11716 GCA_043780435.1 Polaromonas sp. | reverse complement strand
ATGAAGTGGGTGAATCCGCCGGTAGCCTACATGCTGCATGCGGGTGTGCCGCGCTTGTTGGACGCTGGGGTGCATTTTCCAGCTTTGCACGATGGAGATACAAACCGTGTCGCTTTGGAAGGCTACCCAGGTTTGCTGGCCAGAGAAATACTGGATAAATTGGGTAAGCGGAGCTACAAATCTGACGACAAAGCCAAACAAACGCCAGAACGACTGATTGCACGCAAAGATCTAGTTACACAGCTGGAGCTGGGTCAAACTAGGCTGAATTTACGCTTGAAACTCAGCCACGCCCAACGAGATGCTTTGATTGACGACGCCAGTGGCGACAGCTTGGATGCGGTGTTGTGCATGTTGCAAGCCGCTTGGGCGTTGCAACAGCATGAAAAAGGCATTAAGGACTACGGTTTACCTGCCAAAACGGATCCACTGGAGGGGTGGATTGTCACGGCTTGAAAGTTCGGTAAAGCACTTTAGCCGGCGTATTTTTTACCTAAACTGCTATAAATAATATAGCATATCAGACTAATATTAAATTAAGCTTGCTGCAGCATGGGCACTAGGCCACCAGCGCTGTCCAAAGCCATCAAATCGTCACAGCCACCCACATGTGTGTCTCCAATGAAAATTTGCGGCACGGTGCGTCTGCCCGTGATTGCCATCATGTGCTTCATGGCAGCTTGGTCTTGGTCGATACGAATTTCTTCGATTTTCTCAACACCTTTGGTTTTCAGGATGCTTTTGGCCCGAATGCAGTAGGGGCAAACGGCGGTGGTGTACATCTTGACGGTTTGCATGGTTCCGTTCTTTCCTGCTTGCCTTTAGGCTTTTTCAAGCGGTAAGTTGGCTTCTCGCCAGCTTTTGAGGCCGCCAGCCAGGGCTTGTACATTGTTAAAGCCGAGTTTTTTAGCGACAGCCACGGCACGGTTTGAGCGTGCGCCCGAAGTGCAAACCAAAATCAAAGGCAATTCTTTGTTTTTGACTTGCCCTGTCAATTTGTCTTCCAGTTGGCTAAAAGGTACGTTTTTGGCGTTGTTCATGTGGCCAAGGGCGAATTCTTCGGGTTCGCTGACGTCGATAACCACGGCTTTTTCACGGTTCATGAGCTGCACCGCGCCTGTTGCAGTGAGCGTGCCACCCGCTGCGCCCTTGATTTGGGGCCAAAAAAGCATGGCGGCTGAACCGATAGCGACGGCAATAAGCTGCCAATTGTCAATAATAAATTTCACGTTGTACTTTCTATAAAGAGATAGATTTTAGAATAGAGCTTGTATCCTTTTGGGATCCCATGTAATTTCATGAAAAATTTCGACCAAAAAGGTCATAAAAAGCTGTAGATAGCCATAGAAAGTGTTTGTATGCATAAATTAGTCTTGATTCGGCACGGCGAATCGACCTGGAACCTTGAAAACCGCTTTACGGGTTGGACCGATGTGGCTTTGACGCCTTTGGGCATTGAGCAAGCGAAAAAAGCTGGAACCATGCTCAAAGCGGCTGGTTTTGAGTTTGATGTGGCTTACACCAGCGTTTTGAAGCGCGCCACGCACACGTTGTGGCATTGCTTGGACGCCATGGACCGTACTTGGCTGCCGGTGGTGAACAGCTGGCGACTGAACGAGCGCCACTATGGCGCTTTACAAGGGCTGGACAAGGCAGAAACCGCGAAGAAATATGGTGATGCGCAAGTGTTGCTCTGGCGTCGTAGCTATGACGTGCCACCGCCATCGCTAGAAGCGAGCGACCCGCGCAGTGAACGCGCAGATATTCGTTATGCCAAGCTTAAACCTGAGCAAATCCCGCTGACCGAGTGCTTGAAAGACACGGTAGCGCGGATGATGCCATTTTGGGACGAGTCGCTGGCTCCTGCCATCCGTGCAGGCAAACGTACGGTAATTGCAGCGCATGGCAACTCGATTCGGGCCTTGGTCAAGCACTTGGATGGTATTTCAGATGAGGCTATTGTGGGTTTGAACATTCCGAATGGTTTACCGTTGGTTTACGAGCTAGACGCAAACTTGAAGCCGATTCAACATTATTATTTGGGCAGTGAATGAGTTACCAAGCTTACTAAGGTCAATTACTGAACTTAGTCCTTCTAGATAGCTCTTAGGTGTATATTGGATACTGTGAATGAGATTAGGTTACTAAATGGGTCAAACGATAAGGCAAAGTATGGGCAATAAACTAAAAATTGCAGGTTGGATTTCAGTCGGTGTACTGACGGGTGCGCTCACGACGGTGTCGTTGCAAACTGTTGCACGCGGTGCCTTAGCGCCCATGCCTCTCGAAGAACTGCAGCAGCTGGCCAACGTGTTTGGGTTGATTAAAAGCGATTATGTAGAGCCAGTAGACGAGAAAAAACTGATTTCTGACGCTATTTCCGGCATGGTGGCTAGCCTAGACCCGCATTCTCAATATTTTGATAAAAAATCCTACAAAGAATTCCGTGAGGGCACGACAGGAAAGTTTGTCGGTGTGGGGATTGAGATCAGTTTTGAAGACGGTTTGGTCAAAGTAGTCTCACCGATTGAGGGTTCACCCGCTTTTCGGGCAGGCTTAAAGCCCAATGACTTTATTACTAAAATTGATACCACCTCAGTGCGTGGCTTGACGCTGAATGAAGCCGTCAAACGCATGCGTGGCGAGCCCAATACAAAAGTTATTTTGACGATCTTTCGTAAAGACGAAAACCGTTCTTTCCCAGTCACCATCGTTCGTGAAGAAATAAAAACGCAATCGGTACGCGGCAAAGTCATTGAGCCTGGTTATGGCTGGGTGCGCTTGTCTCAGTTCCAAGACCGTACGGTTGAAGATTTTGTGAAAAAGATAGAGGAAATCTATAAGCAGGAGCCAAATCTGAAAGGCTTGGTGCTCGATTTACGCAATGATCCAGGTGGTTTGCTGGATGCTGCGGTTGCCATTTCTGCGGCTTTCCTGCCTGAGAACGTGGCTGTTGTGTCTACCAATGGCCAACTAGCCGACAGTAAATTTAACTACAAAGCAGCCCCTGAGTTTTATATGCGCCGGGGCGGAGCCGATCCGTTGAAGCGTCTGCCAGCAGCGCTGAAAAAAGTCCCTTTGGTGGTGTTGGTGAATGAGGGCTCAGCCTCGGCCAGTGAAATTGTGGCGGGTGCTTTGCAGGACCACAAACGCGGCACCATTTTAGGTACCCAAACGTTTGGCAAAGGGTCGGTGCAAACGGTCCGACCTTTGGGACCGGATACGGGCATCAAACTTACCACAGCGCGCTACTACACCCCGAACGGAACATCCATCCAAGCCAAAGGCATTGTGCCGGATGTCATGCTTGATGAAACAGCGGAAGGCAGTCCTTTTGCCGCTCTGCGCACGCGCGAAGCTGATTTGGAAAAACACCTTGAAAGTGGGCAAGGCAGCGCAGCAGAAGACCCTGCTAAAAAAGAGGCGCGCGAAAAAGAGCGTGAAATTGCTTTGAAGCGCTTAGAGGAAGAAGCCAAAAAACCAGTGGCTGAGCGTAAATCTCCTGAGTTTGGCTCAGACAAAGATTTCCAACTCGCCCAAGCTATCAACCAACTCAAAGGTCGCCCTGTCATTGTCAGTAAAACACTGGTTGAGCGTAAAGAAGAGAAAAAAGACAATTAAATAAAGTCGATTTAAATTGACTAAATAAGTTGACTAAATTCGAGAGTCAAAATTTTGACTGATGACCAGCTGCTGCGCTACTCACGCCATTTGCTCCTTAACGAAATAGGCGTTGAGGGACAAGAGAAAATATTGCAATCGCACGTGCTGGTGATAGGTGCTGGTGGCTTGGGTTCTCCCGTTGTTTTGTACTTGGCAACGGCTGGAGTTGGGCGCATCACACTGGTAGATGATGATGTTGTCGATGTCACCAATTTGCAACGCCAAATAGCACACAATATGGCAGATGTCGGCGACTATAAAGCCAACTCAGCTATGAAAAAAGTAGCAAATATAAACACTGACGTTCAAGTGACTCCCATTTTGCAACGTGCAAATGCAGTACGTCTAGACAGCTTAGTGAAAGATGCAGACGTGGTCATCGATTGTTGCGACAACTTTGCTACACGCCATGCGATCAATGCCGCGTGTGTAAAACATCGCAAACCGTTGGTGTCGGGAGCTGCGATTCGGTTTGATGGGCAAATCACGGTTTTTGACAGCCGCTCAGATGCTTCACCTTGTTATGCCTGTATTTTTCCACCGGATGCAAGCTTGGAAGAAACACGCTGCGCGACCATGGGCGTGTTCGCGCCTTTGGTGGGAATCATCGGCTCCATGCAAGCGGCAGAAGCATTAAAGCTGATCAGCGGTGCTGGGGTTTCCCTGTCAGGACGCCTGCAAATGCTGGATGGTCGCGATATGTCTTGGAACGAAGTGCGATTCAAACGCGATGCTACTTGTAGCGTTTGCGGTCATTCCTCGCAAGATAGCATGAACCATGATCACGTCTGAAAATTTTAGGCTCAACCGCTGAGGCGTCGGCAAACAAACCAAGTTTCGCTCGCGTAGCAGCCTCTTCTTCGACCCGATAAGGGCCCTTGCTGAATCTGTAGTGGTACGACCAAGCATGCCCGTTTTTTACCATCCAGCCACCAACATCCATGTTATTTAAAGTGATTTTTGCAACGTCACGACCATAATCATCAAACCGCTTGCTAAGAACGGTGACTTGCTTTGAAATGATGAGTTTTTTCAAAGCCGCAGTCGATTGCACGCCGTATAACTGGCAACTTTCAGGGTACATGCAAGTTTGAATTAAATTACTATGATATGCAAGTTATAATACAATGGACAGATATCTAAGGCATAAGGATCACCATTGAGAGAGTTGCGTAGAAAAGTTCTGCTCCCATCTTTCACTTTAATGGAAGAGTGCAACGAGCATTACGCCTTGGCAAACAGACGCTCTATCAACCGATGGAAAGGGCGAGAGCCTTTAGCGTATTTCGAGCGGCCAGTGGTTAACCCAACAGATAGGGGCAGATTCAATTACAACCTTTTCCCAGTGGTTCTCGGCCGAGACTCCGCCCCATGGGACTTTGGAACCTTGTATATATTGTTCCGCCTCGAATCAGAGACCAGTCCGAACATGGCCACGTTTCATAGCTTGGCCGACGATCTGGGAGCCTTCAAAGAATGGTTAGACGAGCATGACAATCCCAATGAGTTGTTGTTCGACTTTCCGAAGTTAAAAGTACGGCGAGTCACTTATAGGTACCGTGGCGCCCTTAAGCTAAAAGTTGGGGTCAATGAAATCGCTCCGAGTACGGCAAAGCGTCGGATGGGGACAGTTGTTTCCTTCTATCGTTGGTTAATAGCTGCGAACTTTTTAGAGCCCGCGCACGATCCTTGGCAAGAGCGCACTTTCGATTTGTCGTTCAAGAATGCACAGGGCTTCTCCGTCAGTAAATCTGCATCCTCGACCGATCTGCGGATCGATGCGCCGAAGACCACTGATCCCTTGTCGGATTCAATTCAGGACGGCGGCAAACTTCGTCCGCTGCCGCAGATTGAACAGCGGTGGGTCATGGAAGCGGCCAATTCCCTAGGTAATCCAGAAATGTGCCTTTTCTTATTGTTCATGATGCTCACCGGCGCGCGCATCCAAAGCGCTGGCACTTTGCGTGTGCGTCACTTCACACAACACAAGGTTTCGTTTTCCAAGGCTCTTGCCGGCGATGGCGAAGTTTTTAAGCTCATGGTTGGCCCAGGAACAGGTATCGATACAAAAAACGACAAGCAGATGGTGCTGCAGATGCCTCGTTTTTTCTATGAAGCACTGCACACATACGCGTTATCCGAACGGGCGAAGCGTCGCCGCCGGTTGTCTGCCGGCGGCGATCACGATGACCAATATTTATTCATTACCCAACACGGTAGCTCATATTACACGTCCAAGGAGGAATCCCTTCGCTTTGATCCGAATCTTCAGCGCCGCCATAAAAAGAACGGAGGAACCGTGCGGCAGTTTCTCAAAGACAGCCTTATTCCTCTTGTGCGAGAAAATTTTGATCCAAAATTTCACTTTCGTATTCACGATCTTCGAGCCACGTTTGGAATGAACCAAACTGACTTGCAAATGGAACTCGTTCAATCTGGGGTCATCACGCTTCGCATAGCAAGATCCAATGTCATGGCTTTGATGGGGCATTCGTCGTCCGAAATTACAGAGTTGTACCTTGACTATCGTAAGAAAATGGAAGTTATGTATTGCGCAGTAAATGGCTATGGAGATCAAGTATGCGCATGGATCAATGCAGCCATGGAGGCGGTTGCAGATGAGTAGCACCTTACCAATCTGCAGCGCTCGCCCTGTCGCCATTCTCGAACTACCGCTTGCGCCAAACGCCAAAATTCTCCGTCCCGAACAAGTGATTGCCAAGATCGGAGCACACTACCATGACCTCGGCTCCCTATGTTACGCGGTGCGATCATCCGGAAAACGGAAATCAGGTCAACCGCGCGGGGTAAAACTGACTTCGTTCCTGCCGCAGCGGCCAAAGCAGATCCTTCAACTCATCAGATGGCTATCAGCTATGTTGGCTGACAGTGGCAATCGCGTGTGGACTGTAAAAGGTATGGTGACATATGCTAAGTTGTTCGTGGACTGGGCTGATGAAACGGGCCATCACGATTGCTTGGCAGGCGACACTGCGACACGTACCGCATTTCGTGCATGGGTCACCCAAGTTGAAAACCGCTACCGAACTCACGAATTGAATTCACCGAGCGCCGCGAGACTTCAATCTTCTGTCTGCGTTCTTCTTGAAGGAGTAACGAGTTCATGTGACTTAGCCCGAGGCGTTCGTTTCGTGCGCAAGGGGCGTTCCCCAAACGGTGGTACGCAACCAGCAGCAGAACACAATTTCGCTCATTCACTGGCATTGAACCAAGCCCTATTTGACGAGCTAAGTGAGTTGGTTCTTGAGGTTCGGCCATTTCCATTTAAGCTCAACATGCCGAAGTCTCTCGGGTGGGATGAATGTCATCTTTGGGCTTTTCCGTCAGAGCGATGGCAAATGCCACCACGCCTGCACGGCCAGGCTCGGGAAGAACTAGCTAGGCCATACTGGATATTCAACTATGCACAGGGTCGTGTGGCTACAGTTGATGAACTGTGGCACCGCTATCAACCTCAAGGAAGTCAAGTTACGGGTAGGTATCGATGGGAAGCGCGCAGACAAATAGAGCGCACACATAAGTCCATGTACTCCGCAAACATTGATCCTCGCCATCGACATCGAATCAAGTTGGCGATGATTGCCCACAACGCCTTCGTGTTCCTTTTCCTGGCCAACACGGGATGTAATCTCTCTGTGGCACAGGAAATTGAAACTGGCGGCACCATCGATGCTTCAACGCTCAACCAACGCTACCGATCGATAAAATACCGCGCCCAAGGGAAAGAAGTACAGATAGTCTGTCCTGCCGCATTTATGCCGAGCATGCGGCGATTTATGGAGCTGCGAAACTTTCTCTTGAATGGCCTCGATTACCCGTACCTGTTCTTCACACTTGGCAATAAGTTTGTGGCGAATAGGACACCATCTCAAATGCAAGATCAAGTGTTGGTAGTGCAATATGAAACGTTACGTCGCATTGACGTTGACCTGACACGAATACCGCCTAGGACGATACGTGCTACGGTGGAGGACTACTACCGAAGGGAAATCGATTCAACTGTAGCGGCACACATCATGGGGCATTCGGAAGGCGTGGCCGAGAGCAATTATCGCGCTGGATCTCCTGTTCATCATCATGAAGAACTTAGCTTATTCCTTAGCAAGGTCTCCGCGAGTGCCAAAAGCCAGAAAATAATTGTCACAAGTTCGACTGATCCCTATGGGAAACGACTAGAAGAAGGCGGCACGTGCGATGCATTCGGTCAACCAGAAGCGATGGCTGCGACTTTACCGTTACCTAACTGCTTCCAGGGAGGCTGTCTGTTCTGCTACAAACGCGTTCTAGTCGCTGACGAAGATGACGCGCGTAAGGTTGCCAGCGCGGCTTTCGTGATGGAACAATTGATCCTCGGGCCGCTGTCCGAGGGTCAATTGCGTTCACAGATACAGAAATGCGACGATGATCTTGAAAAAATTGCAAAGTTCGAAGGATGCCACGTAATGGTTGAACGCGTCAGGAAGGACGTCTATGAAAACGGCAACCTAACCCCCTACTTTGAGAATAAATATCAGCTTTTTCTTGAGCTGGGTGTGCTGTGATGGGTAGTCGCGATCCGAATATGGTGATACCGACAGGCTCAGTGCCTCCCGACCAATGGGATGCCAAATACGGTGTCACCTTGCCGCTTACTCATGTCATTAGCCGGGGCAACGACGGAAAGGTGCTTTCGTATGTCGGCGATTTTGTATGGAATTTAACGCCCTATGACCCGCGAGGGAAGAGGACAGCCCTTTACTTTGACTATTGGACTATTGCGCGTCGAAAAACAATTAATGCCGCGGAAATCACACCACAGCGGGAATCACGTATCCGGGAATTGCAATTTCTAATGGTGCTTCTTGTTTACCATGGCAAGGCGCGAACAAGCGGAAATACACATCTCAATAATCGTCTACGCGGACTCCTGGCGATGGCAAAATTCTCGGAATCCAGATCCTGCACGGTGCGTGAGGTTTTGGAATCACGCGTGATGCTCGATTCATTTATCGGAACAGTGTCTGCCGACAGTGAAATTCAAATCCAGATTCTGGCTTGGCTCAACGTGCTTTGGAGTCTTGAGCCAGATGAACTAGGATTCGTCGTTCCTTGGCCAACACGATGGGCAGAGCTATTGAACAGCAAGCGACGCATGCGTGCAAATGGAAAGCAGCATGCACCTTTGCCCACTCGTATCTATGGGGCACTAATCAACAACCTAGCGAGAGAGATGGACGATGTCGACCTTCACAAAGACCGTCTTTTGGGAGCCTTTAACGAGGCAATTGCAGAACATCGAAAGACCCGTGCATTGAACGCTCACTTAGACATCGATTTCGGACCAAAAATTGTCAAAAAGTATGGATTGCAGGATTATTTAAAACTGCGGGGGTTAAGCCTGGGATTGATGGGACTTAGCGGAGCAGTAGTGGACGTCTTTCGAATCTGCAAGCTACAGATTCACGTTTTCAGTGGCATGCGCTGCGCAGAAGCACTTCACTTGCCCTTCCATTGTATGGAAGCGGAAAAACTACTTCACGGAAGGCACCACTGTCTCATCACCGGGATCACCACAAAACTCGAAGGAGCGCGCCGGCGCAGGACTAAATGGGTTACGACAAGGGCAGACGGCTTCCGTGCGGTTCTTTTAGCTCAGCAATTCGCAGGTGTTTTATATAAGAGTGTCGGTTTGACTCCTTGCGAAAGTGAAAAGACTAAAGACGACTATCCGCTATTTCTTTCCACAGTACACCTTCCCTGGGTATCGGACGCGTCAAACAGTAAAGTTGAGCTAACTCCGGCACGGGCAACCCTATCCACTTCGGCTGTTTTAAAGACAGTGCTTTGTTCAAATATCGAAGATGGCGATCTTGCTGAACTGGAAGAGATTGACCCGTTCCGTGCGTGGCGCAGTGAACCGGAATATGCGCTCGGGAAGCCATGGCCATTAAAGACACACCAATTAAGGCGTTCGCTAGCCTTATATGCTAATGCGTCAGGCCTCGTTCGTTTGTCATCGCTACGCCGGCAATTGCAGCATATAACGCGCGAGATGTCGCAATATTACGGACGTGGCAGTGCATTCGCAAAGAACTTTCTCGACGAGGATTCGAAAGGGTACAAGAGGCACATTGTCGCGGAATGGCAGGACGGGGAGCAGGAAGCCCAGTCCCTAGCTTTCGTGCATGATGTGCTGAAGAGTGAGGAACAGCTGCACGGGGCCGCTGGCAAATACTACGAGCTGCAGAGAAAGCGCGAGGAAGTTTTGTCAGTCGAAGAACTAAAGAAGCAGATTAAGCTGGGACGGTTAGCATATCGCCCCAGTCCGCTTGGTGGATGTACCAATCCTAGCACGTGTGAAAGTACTAAGGGTCTCCGATTGATCGATACTACCTGTGCAACCGAGGGATGCAAGCACCTTATAGGCAAGCACTCAAAAATCATTCAAACCATCAGGTTGCAACGTGCCACGCTATCGCGCATGGATCCTAGTTCCGTGACTTACCAGATGGAGAAAGAAGAGTTATCTGCCCTGGAAGCAACAGAGAGGTTGTGGCGCCCGCCAAACGGCCAAGAGAACGGAGCGGCACGTGTCTGATATCCTCCAAGAATATTTTGCGGCCTTGGCGAGGCTAGTAAACGATCGTCCGGATAATGTTCCGAAAGGAACAAAGATCACCAATGATGCAGTTTCGTTAGAGGCCGGCAGGAAAAAGGGAACGATCAAAAAATCGCGACCACTTTTTGCGGAATTGATCCGTGCGATTGACACAGCTGCATCTCAGCAAAGTGAGCCCAACGACATGTTGAAGGATCAATTGACTGGTGCAAAAGCAGCTTCATCACGTTATCGAACTCTTTGGGAAGAAGCTCTGAAGCGTGAAGTCTCGCTGGTGAAGCAGCTATGGGATGAACGCACTGAATGGGCTACCGAGAAGTCAGCGTTAACTGGCGAAAAAGTTTTCTCAATACTTAACGAAAAGCGAGTGAAGCGCTGACCTGCATAACTACCTGCTCCACTTTTCTTGCAAGCCGTCGTAATCTCACTCCTGTCAGCGGATGAGTTTCAGGTGCATCAATTTGCTAATAGAAAAGCGCTTGCCATTTTTCAATGAACAATTTGGACGCAAAGGAGTCAGTTGAAAAGTCAGTTCAAAGACCGCTTTGGGCGTGTAAGCGGGTCTACAGAATTTTAAATTGCTCGCCCGAGACCTGACGTTGGCGTTGGTGGCCAACAGTCGGCTGTACGGACGGGACTTCAACCAAATGGGCACCCGCCATCGACCAGGAGGAGTCATCGGAGGCCCGTTGGTATGTGACTGCTTCAATACGCACTGCAAAATCTCCGCGGCTCTCAAAGCGCCGTCGACAGCTTCAGTTGTACCAGCGTTGTTGCTAACTGCCAAAACTGCCACGTTGGTAACGGTCGACCGTCAGTCCATCCAAAGAAATTTCCTTTGTGTTCGCGATGCTCGACCCCGCGCTGGGACATGCAAAGTCAAGAATCTGTTCACGCAACGAATTCATACCCTTTATCCAAAACTGCATGCAAATTTGCTAGGCCGCCCTGAAAGACGGTCTCGCCGATAAACTGCTTCAGCTCTTGCTCCTTTTCGGACGAGCAATCGAACTTCGCTGTCCATACCGCGAAAGTGGAGTTACTGCTAGTCACGCGTTGAAGTGAAATTTCAGCGATGTAATTGCTCACGCCCATGTCACTCTGCAATATGTTGTACGCGATCACAAAACGACGATCATCCAATGCGAGAAGCTGCTCGCGAATATTTCCACCATCATGGGTGAAGAAATTACGCACAGCGCCTACCTGATCGCCGCTCTTCCCGGCTTCAATGGAGCTTGAAGCAATCATTTGATGCCAATCTGGCAATCCATTAAAGTCGCGTACCTTGCTCCAGACCACTTCTGGTGCATAAGGCAATACACGCGATGCGATTAGATGCACATTCATAAAAAACCTTTCAATGAAGGCGAAAGCGAGAGCCGACGCCGCATAGACAATCAGTGGGAAACTTCAACATGCGGTAGGCGCAAA
>JAYWCQ010000201.1:0-3105 GCA_043780435.1 Polaromonas sp. | reverse complement strand
GGGGATGCACCCCCTTATCGTGAGCCCTTTGGAGCGCTGGCGGCTTATATCCAACGGGCTGGTTCTGGCGAACGCGCCGCACTGGCCCGGCTCCAACCGGAAGCGCTTCAACCGCACCAGTTGGCAGCGTTGGCACGCGCGCTGCTGGCTGCAGGACTCTCACCCGAGCAATGGCACGCTGACACCTGGCCACGTTGGGCCATGATTGCGCATGGCATGGCGCTAGCGGGGCATGACGGTAAGCAAAAGCTGGGGAAACAGTTGGCACAAGCGGGCGTATCTGAATCTCGCGTGACCAAGCTGCTCACATCAAGAGGTGATGCTTTCACGCAACTCCTGCCCCGCGTGCTGCGTCTTTTGGCAAGCAAAGGCGTGGCACCCAACTGGCGCGAGTTGGGCGAACTGGTGCTTATGGAAAGTAGCAGTCAGCGCAATCATCAAGCCAAAGCCGAGGAGCTACGCCTCCAAATTGCTGGCCCCTATTTTTCAGAGCTAGCTCGCGCTGAATCCAAGTCATAACAAATCAATCAAGGAGTTTTCATGAATCTGCCCCGCTTTATCCAAATCCACACCCTGCACAACTACCCAGGCGCGTTGCTGAACCGTGACGACGCTGGGTTAGCCAAACGCCTGCCGTATGGCGACAAGATTCGCACGCGCATTTCGTCGCAGTGTTTGAAGCGCCATTGGCGCATGGCCGATGACCACTTTTCATTGTCAAACTTGGGATTTGAGTTGGAGAAACGCTCAACAGATTTTCTTGATCGAATTCGTTTGAAGCTAGAAGCTGAGGGTGTTACACCGGGCCATGCACTAGCAACCGTCGAAGCGCTGGCAGAAGGATTGAAGCTCAATCGGAATGCCAAGAAGAAAGATAAATTTCGGACCAGTGAAATCTTGCTGCTGGGGGTGAACGAGGTGACTTACTTGACATCGTTTTGTTTGGAATTTTCAAAACAATATCCAGATGCCAAGTTGTTGGCTGCGGCGATCAAGGAGCGTATCGACGAGAAGCCCAAGGATGGGCGGAAATCGTTTAAAGACAACCTCAAGGCATTTCTTGAGCAAAGCGGATTGACTTCTGCTCTGTTTGGGCGAATGGTTACTTCCGACGTATTCGCTAGCCGCGATGCCGCTGTATATGTGGCGCATGCCTTCACGGTTCACGAGGCGCAGGTAGAGAACGACTACTTCACTGTGGTCGATGATCTCGTAAGTGAAAGTGAAGAAAAAGGCTCCGCCGGTATCTTTGATACCGAACTGGCCTCCGGTCTGTACTACGGTTACGTGGTGGTCGATGTGCCGCAACTGATTGCCAACCTTGAAGGCGAGAAGGCCAAAGACTGGGCCACCTTGCCAGCCGAGAAGCGGGAATTGGCAGGCCGTGTGGTGCAACACTTGTTGCACCTGATTGCAACGGTCAGCCCCGGCGCCAAACGCGGCTCCACCGCACCGTTTGAGTGGGCCAAGTTTTTGCTGGTGGAGGTGGGTGACTGGCAGCCACGCAGCCTGGCTGGCGCATTTCAAAATGCCTTGCCTTTGAACCAGCCCGCCATTCGTGAAGCCGCCGTGCAAATGCTTTCCGACGAAATTGGCAAGCTTGATGATGCATACGGTGCCCCACTTGATCGTCGTTTTTTGGCGCTGGACAAGGTGGCTGTGCCCAATGCGCAACGCTTGTCCTTGAATGACTTGGCGACTTGGGTGCAGGCTTACATCACCCAAGGCAGCGCACCAGCACAGGCGGCCTGAGATGCCGCGCCATTTGCTGATAAGGCTTTCATCCCCACTGATTGCGTTTGGTGGCGAGACGATTGATAACTTTGGAGTGATTCGCGACTTTCCGGCGCTCTCCATGGTGACGGGCCTGATTGCCAACGCCCTGGGTTGGGATCGGGGCGACGACATGCTGCACAACTGCCTGCAAGAGCGCCTACGAATGGGTGCGCGACTGGAAGCGCCAGGTTCACGACTAACCGACTTTCAAACAGCACAGCTGGGTGCCAATGACAAGGGCTGGACCACATGGGGCACTGCAGAAGAGCGCCGTGGCGGGGCTGCGTCCTATGACAGCCCCCATTTGCGCTATCGCGATTACCACGCCGACTTAACGGCGCTTTTGGCTGTGCGACTGGAGCCCGCCAACGATTCGCCCACTTTGGACGAGGTAGCACAGGCGCTGGATCGGCCTCAACGCCCTTTGTTTATCGGACGCAAGCCCTGCCTGCCTGTCGGGCGTTTGGTGGCGGGCTGGATTGATGCTGACTCGGTGTTGCAAGCCCTGCAGTTAGCGCCACTTGCCAACGGCGCGCGTGGTTTGCGTGCGCAATGGCCCAATGGCGAAGGGCAATTGGCGGGGGACCGTGTGGTGGATGTCTGTGACGAACGCAACTGGACCAGCGGCGTACACGGCGGCTGGCGCCCGGTACGCGAGGGACTTATTAAAAGTGCAGGGGGTATGACATGAGTTCGGAGGCGCTTTATTTATTGCATACCCAGCCCGATCCGCAACGCTTGGCCGCTTGGGCGGCACGCCACCGCTTGCTGGACGGGCAGGGTGACCTGGGCTATGCGCTACATGCGCTTTTGCACGCAGCCTTTGGCGATCATGCGCCACAGCCGTTTCGGTATCTCGATGCCGGGCAAGGCTTGCTGGCCTACACCCGTTTGAGCGCCGCCGAATTGGCGCAATGCGCTGCATTGGCTGAGCCTGATGTGGCTGCTGCGCTAGGGCTTGGCCAGACACTCCACCATGCCGGATTGAGCGCGCGGCCTTTCCCCACGCAGTGGGCGGCGGGGCATGTGCTCGGGTTTGAAGTGCGTGTGCGCCCCATCATCCGCGAGGGCAAAACCGGCCGTGAGCGTGATGCGTTTTTGGCTGCGGTTGAAAAGTCGGGCGGCAGTGAGATAGACCGCAGTGAGGTCTATGTGCAGTGGCTGCGCGAACTGCTGGCGCGGCAAGGCGGTGCGGAACTGGTTGACGCCAGCGTTACCCGCTATCAGCTACTGGGTGTAACGCGAAAAACTCAAAAAGGTGGCTCTGACGACGCGCGCCACAGCCGCGTTGTCAGTGGGCCTGACGCCGTATTGACGGGGCAACTCCGC
>JAYWCQ010000200.1:0-4478 GCA_043780435.1 Polaromonas sp. | reverse complement strand
CGCGAAGCTGCGGCTGGAGAGCGTGGACTCAAAGGCAAAGTCTTGTTGGGCAGCCGCCAACGCTTTCAAGCGCGTCAACATGATGCGGCCCGCCTGCATTGCCACCGCATCCGCATGGCGCCCGGACAAGCCGCGGGCAATGTAGTCCGCATTCACGAAGGTGTCGATACCCAGCGCGGCGACGATGGCGTCTGCGTGCGTGGATTTGCCTGCGCCGTTGGGGCCTGCAAAGATGACAACGCGGGGTAGTTGGGGTCTGGCCATTTCGTCGTAAATTCAAACTGAAGCAATAAGAATGCGATTCAAGTGCCTCTCCCGCTTGGAAGAAATTTTGACAGTTTATGGACCAGACATTGCATTTACGAATTAGCCGGTGAGAGATGTATCACGGTTTACTGATTTCGCTTTTGCATTTCAATTTCGTGAGCTGCATCGGAATTGCGTTTCTTCTCGCATCGGTTCGACTATGAAATACGCTCCATAACTCGTTGAACGACTTATTGCTTGTTGTCGACGTCCAATTTGGAACCCTTTTAGGCCAATCATCACGCCACCGCAGGCCAAAATTCTTAAATAAATCGCTATTCAGTGAGCAAATCAATGCGGTGCAAATACTGGTAGCTTCTTGAAATCTAGAGAAATTTAGCTGAACCTGCAAATTCTTGTAAGTACGTGGGAACTGCAACTTCAGTGCATTTTTTCCAGACATAACTCCACCTGAGTGAACAATTGCATGTCGGAGTTCACATAGATCATCGAATTGTTTCAACAAGGAATGGCTATCGCTTTTTGGATCTATTGAAATATCGAAGTATCTTTTTACTGTGTCGGTGATGTTTTCAGCAGAAGCAAATGAAAACCCCTCGAAGGCTCCGCGCTCGATTCGCCCTGTTCTAAACCAAATTACCGATCCCAATTTGATATCTCTACTTGAAGACCTAGCTTGAGATGCTGGGCAAATTTGAAGAAGTCGTGCAAACAACTCCCGAAAGTAATTTTCCGTATGTGACACTACACCGACAAAGAGTAGATTTGCAATTTCAGGATTTCCATCAAGTAGGCTTTGTGTGCCGTGGACGATTAGCCCTTCGGTGCGAGCGAAATATTGATCTATTGCTGATTCGTCTGGTAGTGTCTGTGTGCTGCCGTAATCAAGAATATTTCCCAATTTTCCAGAATTCGCAGGCCGACAAATAGATTGCCACCATTGAGTTTTGGTTCCAGTCTTATTCGACAAATTCTTCGGCATATCTCGAAATCCTGGTTGCCCACATAGGACCAATCATCTTTACCTTAAGAAGCTCTTTGTGCTCTTTGTCAAGGAGAATATCCTTTACCGTCCTCAGCGATGACTGCTTTTTAATGGATTCGACACGTTTTGCCGTGAGCGGAAGAAGTCCGATGGCTTGTTGAACTGCTGTTTCGAAAGTTGACTTCAGAGAAAGCGGACTGCCACAGTTCATACAGAATTTCGCTTCCGGGACAGCTCTAGGGGTGCTGCAAACGTCGCAAGGCGGCAGTTGAAGCGGCAATACTGCAGAGATATTTGTGGTCCCTAATAGTTTTTCTGTAGTGGTTCGGGCAAATGCGTGTGCATCACGTTTCGCTAGACTCTCTGCAACATCTGAAATGGTAAATGCCTTTTGTGCCAATACGGCGTTTGCTTCAACTAATAGCGCATAGTGCAAATCAAACAATGCAAAAGTACCCTTCACCCCCCGGCTCACATTTCCTCTGGGACGCACTAGTCCAGAGTACTCAAGGAAAGATAAAAGAGTTTTGAGCTCACTCGCGAGCGGTTCCACGATTGCAACTGTGACGGTTTTACCTCTTGACGTCGTGCTGTTGTAGTCCTTTACAGTTTGCACGGTCTGTCGTAGGAAAAGCGTCCCTTGATCTACGAAGCTAGCGTATGTCGGCAACTTCGCCTTCAGCGATTTAAATATTTGTTGACTCGTTTCAGCGCACTCTGCAATTGCGCCAAGTACGGCAGATCTGGGAAAAATTGTCTTTTTGGTAGCAGTGCTCTCACCATCGTTTTCGTCTGAGGTAGTTAGTTTCCTAACCATGTTAAGCATATTACGAGGTATACCAAACGCGCTTAACGCTAAAAGCTGGAAAGTCGCATCATCATTAGTCAAGGCATTTGCAGTCGATTCACTTAATCTTCTTCTAACTAGCGCACGCATGAAGTTTATATAACGTGGGTCTGCAGGGTCAAGCCAAATATTTACTTCTTCGGCGTCATGGCCAACATGAAAGGCAGATGAGAAGTTGGTCACACCAGGGTAAATGGCGGCTTTCGGCGATACGGTCGAAGATTTGATAAGACGAAAAAAGTCAAAGAAATCCCTTTGCTGGTCCGAGGAGAAGGCATGAGCAGCGTCATCAAACAAGAAAACCACTCGAAAGCGTTCACAAATGTTGAGGGCTCTTGCGACAAGTGCCGAAAATTGTGTATTCGAAATTGGTTCTGGCAGGTACTTGGCCGCTGTCTCAATGTCAGCGGACTGCAATGCGTCAACGACCCTCCTCGCAGAATCAACAGACATAGGTCCAAAGATTGATTCATTCTGAGAAAATCCCAGTTTGTCAAGGGATTGAACAATGCTCAATGCAGAGTTTAAAAATAACCATTGATTAAACCAGAATGTTGCATTTCCAGTTGTTTTATATAGCGGCTCTAGACGTAGAGATGTTTTGAAATTCACATACACCGGCAAAGCGTCTGCATTCCCTGCAAATAGCATCTCATCCAAAGCTTTAAGCATCAGGGTCGTTTTACCGGTGCCACGCGGGCCGATAAGTAGCTTGGCGCCGCTAGCTTTTAATTTTCGGAGTATCTCTGCTTCTTTCGGATGCTCCACAAACCAGCTCGAGAACATTGCGGAATCCAAATACTCCGCTTGTTCGACAAATACGCTTTCATTTTCAACCATATTTTCGCCTTAAGATTTCCAAGTATCCTTCAAACCCACAGCCAAATTAAACAGCGGCTTGGTGCCTTGGACATGATCCATCCGATCCGCCACAAAATACCCATGCCGCTCAAACTGAAACTTGTCATCGGCCTTGGCCGCAGCCAGTGACGGCTCCACAAAAGCCTTCAACACCTGCAAGCTGTTCGGGTTCAGGTTCTCGATGAAGTCTTTGCCGCCAGCCTCGGAGTGGGCCTCGACAAACAAGCGCTCATCCAGCCGCACTTCGGCTGGCACTGCATCGTTGATGTCAACCATAGTGACAACGCCGACACTGACAGGGTATGGACTCAAGCGGCGACCATGCTTTTCAAAACCTGTTTCAGGACTTTGGGCTGCTGCTCTGCAATGGTGATCAAAGTACGTGCCGCGCCAGACGGCTGTCTGCGGCCTTGTTCCCAATCTTGCAGGGTGCGTACTGATATGCCCAGCAGGCTTGCGAATTCAGGCCGTGACAACCCCGATTTCATTCGAGCCATCACAACAGGTGCTACCTCAATTTTTGCGACCACTCGGCCTTTGCCTGCCTTCATCTCACGAATGGCTTGAAGCAGCTCTGCGCCCAAATCACGCTTTGCATCGCGCTCGCGCAGTTGTTTTTCAGTCATGGGCATCGGTACATCGCAATTTGGGTTCAATGGTTGAGCTGAACTTCAAGCAACCTTCTTGAGCTTCAGTTGCATTTGCACCGAATAGCCCAAGTTGGCTGCCACATTTACCAGCGCGTCAAGCGTGAATTTATGAGTGCGGTTTTTCACCAGATCGTTCATGCGTGGCTGTGTAATACCAGCGCGCTTGGCCGCTTCTGCCTGGGTGATGCCGAGCTTGTCGATTACCTTGCGAATATGGATGACCAGGTCCCCGCGAAGCAGCAGGTTTTGCGCTTCGGCTTCAGGAAACCCCAAGTCGCGGAAGACGTTGTCGCTTCCATGGTGGCATTCATAGACGCCGTTCATGCCGCTTTTCTGTGTTCCAGCGGCAGCAAACCTTCTTTCTTGGCATCGAGCAACACGATCTCAACAATCGAGCCGTCCTCCGCATAGCTGATGTTCGTATTCCAGCCTTGTGAAACCTCGCGCACGATCGGTTTGTCCGAAACGCGGATTTGCAAGATGTCGTCGTTCTCGAAATAAATGCTTTTCATGGTTGAAGCTCCCAGTGATGCATGATGGTTTTGACCACGACTACATTGTCGATCACGGCGGCTACGCATAGCAAGTTGTCGGCGCGGTCAGGGAAATATTTGAAAAGCCAGTAGTGGGGACCGCCGGCTTCTTTTAGTGTCCCGCTTTCGATGATGTCCAGAATCAGCGCGGCGTCGATACCGCGTTCTTCCATTCTCATCCGGGTATGCTCCGTCAAGACAACGGGCAAACCGAAGCGATTGCTGTGCATCATTTCCCCCACGAATCCTTCAACCCCACCGCCAAATTAAACACAGGTTTGGTGCCGTGGACATGATCCACCCGATCAGCCACAAAATACCCGTGCCGCTCAAAC
>JAYWCQ010000199.1:0-7846 GCA_043780435.1 Polaromonas sp. | reverse complement strand
CGCTAAATCTTTGTAGGTATAGCGATGTAAATCGCCCTCTACACGACGCGAAACGATTTCACCTTCACCGTGATGCCGATCGGCAAACTCAATCAAACTCGAAATCAGCAACGGCTGATTTTGCATCAAACCCAACATAGTCATACTCCTCGTTAAAGAATTCAACGAGTAGTATCACTCAAAAATGGCAATTACAAAAAGAACTTACCCTGAGTTTGAAGCACGCTTATTTTCAGCGCCAGTATCCGCCGCTGTGGTACCAGCCGCGACCCGGTGTGTTGTACCAACCACCATTGTTCCATGTGGTGTAACCAGCAGGCGGACGAGACCATACACCAGCGCGCCACACATGGCGTCCGCCAGCCCAATACCAAAGCCCGGGCGTCCATACAAAACCGACACCCGGCGATACCGTGACCACTTCGTTGTAAACGGGTGGTGGCGCAATTTGCACATACTCAACATTGGCACTCACTGAAACGCCTGGCTGCATAACAGCCACACGCGACTGGTAATACGGCGCGGGAGCAACAACACAAGCTGTAAGGACAACGACTGCGGTGGTCAAACCACTTAAAATTCCGAATTTACGAATGTGTGACATAACAAACTCCTTTAATACATCATCTGTATAGCCACATTAACCCAAAACAGCCAAGCTTGGTTGACTTTTAAGTCTTAAATACGTAACAGAAGAATGCAAAGATTCTTGTTAAAGTCACCCAATGCCCGTATCTCAAACATATGCTTGACTTAAGTGCACAAACATGACCTATCCGATCCAAAAAACCGACGCCGAATGGAAAGACCTGCTAACCGAGCGCCAAAAAGCTGGAGCAGCCGAACCATTGGCATTTGAAGTCACTCGCCACGAGGCCACCGAACGGGCGTTTAGCGGAAAATATGCCGAAAACAAGCAAAGTGGCATCTATAGCTGCGTGTGCTGTGGCAAAGACTTGTTTGACTCTGCCACCAAATACGACAGCGGCACAGGCTGGCCTAGCTACTCTGCACCCCTGTCAAACGAAGCAGTTGGCACCAAAGTGGACGGCATGTTGTGGACGAAGCGCACCGAAGTGCACTGTGCCGACTGCGGCGCACACCTAGGCCACGTCTTCCCTGACGGACCGGCGCCTACTGGGCAGCGTTATTGCATGAATTCAGCGTCTCTAGAATTTAAAGCGCGATAATAGAATGCTATGAAGCAAATACTCGATTTCCTACCCATCCTGTTGTTTTTCGTCGCCTACAAAACCTACGACATCTATACAGCCACCGCAGTCATCATGGCGGCTACTGCTATTCAAATGGCGATTTTGTACAAACTGGACGGCAGACTTGCCACCATGCACAAAGTCACTTTGGCACTGGTTTTAGGCTTTGGCGCTCTGACGCTGGGCTTTCACGACGAGCGTTTCATCAAAATCAAACCCACCGTGCTCTACACCTTCATGGCGCTGGCTTTTGGCATTGCGCTGTGGGTGTACAAAAAGAACTTCCTTAAAACCATGTTGGGCGCGCAAATGACGCTGCCAGAGCATGTGTGGCGCAATTTAACCGTTGCTTGGATTGTTTATAGCTTGGCGATGGCAACACTGAATGCGTACGTCGCTTACTTTTATACGACCGAGCAATGGGTGAACTTCAAGGTTTGGGGATACGCTTTTCCACTGGTTTTCATCCTCGCGCAGGGCATTTACATTGCCAAATACTTGCAGCCCAAAGATGGTGAAGCAAACTAAACAGCCATGACCACTGTAATGAATACGGCACTGAAAATCAACGCTGACAACTTGACCATTCGCCTAAATGAGCGGCTCGCGCCCACGCATCTGGTCGTTCTGGACGAAAGCGCCGCTCACGCGGGGCATGTCGGCTCGAACGGTACAGACTTTGGCACCCATTTCAGGGTGCAAATTGCTTCACCTTTCTTTAAAACGCAAAGCCGCGTCGCCTGTCACCGGCTTGTGTATGATGCAGTGCAAGATTTCATTGACCAAGGCTTGCATGCGTTGGCGATTGAAGTTATTAAACCAGTCTAAATTCATATAAATCTGTATATTTTACTATATTTTTGATAGCAATCTAGGTAATAAATATGTCGGCTAGATCCATATTCGTCACTAAAATCTGCTTAAATTAACCACTTTCAACATCTCAAAGGAATTTCATGAAAAAAAATGTACAAAAACACATGCTCTCAGCTGCAGTTAGCGCTATTTTGCTGATTTCTAACGTTGCCATCGCGCAAAACGTGGCTATCGTCAACGGCAAAGCTGTGCCAAATGCACGCGTTGAAGTTTTGGCCGCTGAAGTCGCTAAATCAGGCCGTCCTGTGACCCCTGAAGTCAAAGCCCAAATCAAAGACGAAGTGATCGCACGCGAAATTTTCATCCAAGAAGCTGAAAAACGCGGTTTGGCAGCGACAGACGATTACAAAGCGCAAATGGAATTGGCTCGCCAAACCATTTTGATCCGCCAATTGTTTGCAGATTTCCAAAAAACCAGTCCCGTCACCGATGCTGATTTGAAAGCCGAATACGACAAGTTTGCAGCTGCAAACGGCGGCAAAGAATACAAAGCGCGCCATATTTTGGTGGAAAAAGAAGCCGAAGCCAAAGGCGTGATGGACAGCTTGAAAAAAGGTCAAAAATTTGAAGATTTGGCCAAAAAACTGAGCAAAGACAGCGGCTCTGGCGCAAAGGGTGGCGATTTGGATTGGGCAAACCCAAGCAACTACGTACCTGAATTTGCAGAAGCATTGCTCAAATTGAACAAAGGCCAAACCTCTGCTGTCCCTGTAAAGTCACAGTTTGGTTACCACATCATCCGCGTCGATGATGTACGTACAGCACAGTTGCCTAAATTTGAAGATGTAAAGCCACAAATTTCACAACAATTGACGCAGCAAAAATTGGCGAAATTCCAAGAAGAATTGCGGGCTAAAGCTAAGGTCGAATAAGGATAAGGTTGATTAAGCTAAAGTTGAATACAACGAAACTGGGCCAGTTGGCGTGATTGTTCTTTTATCGCCAGCCAAGTCGCTCAACTATGCGCCTTTGGCTGAGCAAGCCAGCCAGTTGGCGTCGCTGCCGCACACGCTGCCACATTTTGTCAAAGAACCACCCAAGTTGGTGGCGGCTGCCCGCAAGTTGTCGGCGAAACAATTATCTGAATTGATGCACATCAGCGACGATTTGGCCACGCTGAATGTCGCCCGCTTCAAAGCTTGGCGGCCTGAGTATTCCCTTGCAAATTCCAAGCAAGCCTTACTGGCGTTTGACGGCGATGTTTACACCGGCTTAGACGCCAAAAGTTTGGACCTGCAAGACATGCAGTGGGCACAAGAACATGTTTGCATGCTCAGCGGCTTGTACGGCGTACTACGGCCGCTAGATTTGATGCAGCCATATCGCTTAGAAATGGGTTCGGCACTGGCCACCAAAGCTGCAAAAAACTTGTATGGCTTTTGGGGCGAAAGTATCACCGATTATTTGAACGACATACAAAAACACCGCCAACCATTGGAAGAAAGTGTATTTGTAAATTTAGCATCTCAAGAGTATTTTAAAGCCGTCAAAATCAACAGCTTGCATGCCCGGTTGATCGAATGTGTGTTTGAAGATGAAAAGAATGGCAAATTCAAAGTCATCAGTTTTTTTGCCAAGCAAGCACGCGGTTTGATGGCGCGCTACATTGTTTTGAACCGCATCACCGCACCTGCAAAGTTAAAAAAATTCAACCTCTCAGGCTATGTCTTCGCTGCGGATGTATCCACGGCAGAAAAACTTGTTTTTCGCAGAAATCAAGCCTCATGAACACACCAGAACAATCGCAACTAGGCAAGCAGTCAGCGTATGTTGACCGTTATGATGCCTCGTTGTTGTTCCCTATTCCACGCGCAAGTAAGCGCCGAGAAATTGGCATTGCTGGCGCACCCACTTTTTTTGGTGCGGATTTGTGGACAGCGTTTGAGCTGAGCTGGCTCAACCCACGAGGCAAACCGCAAGTGGCCATTGCCCACATCACTGTGCCCTGCGAAAGCATCAACATTGTTGAAAGTAAGTCGTTCAAACTCTACTTGAATAGTTTTAACAATTCGCAGTTTGCTGACGTTGCAGCGGTTGCAGCTTGTATGCGGGCGGATTTGAATGCTGCAGTTTGGCAGCAAGCGAACACAGTTTTAGGGGATGTCGCAAAAAGCCCCATTCAATCATCCGTCGGTGTCAAGATTTTATTACCAGAGATGTTTGACCGTGAACCTATTCACGAGCTGGATGGCTTGAATTTAGACCGACTCGACATTGAATGCCCGCAAAGCGCACCAGGCGCATCACCCACACCAGCGTTGTTAAAGGCAGCGTTTAACGAAGCACCCGTGAGCGAAGTTTTAACCAGCAACTTACTGAAAAGCAATTGCTTGGTGACTGGTCAACCCGATTGGGGCAGTGTGCGTATCAGCTATGAAGGGCCGCAAATTGAACAAGCTGGGCTGTTGCAGTACATCGTAAGCTTCCGCAACCACAACGAGTTTCATGAGCAATGCGTGGAGCGCATTTTTATGGATATTTGGACGCGCTGTAAACCCATCAAACTCAGCGTGTATGCGCGCTACACACGACGTGGCGGACTGGATATCAACCCGTTTCGAACCAGCTACCCGCAAGCTGTACCGCAAAATATTCGTACAGCACGGCAGTAACTTTTATCGATGCGGCTCGGTGAAGTTTGAACCGTTCGCGCTGAGGTATCGAAGCGTCCCCGAACGAGCAAACCCTTCGATACCTCAGGGCGAACGGGGGTAAGTTAAAGTTCTTAAATCACTTTCTGAATCAACGCGCCTTTGAACAGCACTGGCCCGGTCGGACCGCCTGCGCTTGGCACGCCACCCTTAGGTTCTAGGCTAATGGCCAAGGTGGGTACTTGCTTCACATCGCCCGCTGCCGTCGCCAAACGCAGCACCTTGTCGCCACCCAATACACCGAGTGAACGTGGGCCACCGCTGCTAGGCAATGCCCACAGTTGCAACGATTTGTCGCTGGCTTCTTGGTAATCGCCCACCCGCTGAAGCACCAAATTTTGGCTCTTGGAATCAAACGTCACCAGCATGGTCTCAGCTGATTTGGCATCTACCAACACAGCCACATATTCAATTTTCGGGGCGACTTTAAGCTGAGCACTCAGCTCATCGACTTGTTTTCCGCGAATATCAAGTTGATCGCGCAAGCTAAAACCCGTCACCACGGCCAGTACGGTCGCCAGTGCACCAGCAGCAGCAGCGCCACGCCAAACCCACAAGCCTTGCCATAAACCACCTAGCCAAGACAACGTGCCGTCAACGTTCACTTGGCCCGATTGCCGCGCCAGTTGCATCGCCACAGTATCGCGTTCGGCTTGCACCATGTTTTGAATTCGCGTCCAAACAGCAGGTGCAGGCAAGATCGGCGATTGCAGCTCAGTCATGCCTGACAATCGGCCTTGCCAGACCAAGGCAGCTGCGCGCACAGTGGCATTCTCTCGAGAAATCGTTTCAAAGCGACGTCGCGCGCCACCGCGCAACGTCCCCAGCGCGTAATTAGCGGCCAAGCGATCTAATGTTTGAGGATATTTACTGAGATTCATGATATTGAAACCTCAAGCAAAACGCGCCATGCAGCCACGCAACTGCTCTAGGCCACGTCGAATCCAAGTCTTCACCGTGCCCAGTGGGAGCTTGAGCTGTTCAGCCAAATCGCTGTGACTGAGGTCACGCAGGTACGCCAAGCTAACAACTTCGCGTTGTTTGTTGTCCAGCTGATTCATGCATTGCTGCAAAGCCCAGGCTTGCTCGCTGGCAAGTGCGGTGTTCATGGGGTTGGGGGCATCACCTTCGATCGTATCGTTCAAATAATCGTCCAATTCTTGCGTCAAATGCATACGTTCTGCGGCGCGTCGGCGCAAAAAATCAAGGGCGCGGCTGCGCACAATCAAACCCATCCACGCCATCGGCGGACTCAAACTGGCTCGGTAATCTGCCGCTGCACGCCAGATGTGCAAATAAGCCTCTTGCAACACGTCTTCCGCCCACTCACGCTTATTGACCACACGCAAGGCCAAACCAAAAAGTTTGGACGACGTGGTGTCGTACAAAGCTTTCAAAGCAGCTTCGTCTTGCTTGGCCATTCGGTCTAGGAGTGTCATCAGGTCACCGTCGGTATGATTGGTTTGTATTGCGTCCATGACTACATTGTCACTGAAATATACGCATCCAACAAACCAATGGATTCAAAAAGCCATTTGAAATTAATTTCAACATATATTGAATCCAATCCCATGCCAAGCCGCGTATTCAGAGCGTCGATACTTTTTTAGTAAGACATGTGTCAATCGCTTATTAACTACGAAGGAAACTATCATGAAATCTCTGATCTGGAATACAGCCACCCAACCCATCATCGCATCTCGCCGTTCATTCATGGGCAGTGCCGGCATGTTGTCTGCAGGCGCTGTTGCGCTATTAGCGGGCAAAGACTCACTCGCGCAAGCCATGGGCGGTGATATGTCAAAAGACGCCGCCATCTTGAACGTCGCTTTGGGTTTAGAGCATGAAGCCATCAACGCATACCAACTGGGCGCTATGAGCGGTTTGTTGCAAAAACCAGTGCTAGACATTGCCGTTTCCTTTCAAAGTCACCACAAAGGCCACCGTGATGCTTTGATTGCCACCATTCAAAAAATGGGCGGAACACCCGTGGCAGAAAAGAAAATCGACGAGTATGCCAAAGCGCTGAAAGCCGATACCTTGAAGAACCAAGGTGACGTGCTTGACTTGGCTGCCCGCTTAGAGCTGGGTGCCATCAACGCTTACTTAGGTGTTATTCCTGCATTTGGCAGCAAAGACCTGGCAAAAATCGCGGGTCGTTTGGCTGCAGACGAAACCATGCATTTCACCATTCTGACCAATGCCTTAGGTCGCCCCTTGCCGACTGGCGCTTTGACTTTCGGTGCTTGATGCGTTCGCAAAGCTATCGTATCGCCATCAGCGGTTTAATGCTGATGGCGGCTCCTTTTGTCATGGCGCAATCAACGACAACCGCCGCAGGCACGGCCCTCAAAGGCAAAGAAATTTACTCCGACAGATGCAGTGCCTGCCACAGCGTAGACGATAACCGTGTTGGCCCCATGCACTTGGGCGTGTTTGGACGCAAGGCGGGCAGCGTTAAAGGTTATCGCTATTCGGACGCTTTAGCCAAAAGCAAAGTGATATGGGATCGCGATACATTGACAGCTTGGCTTGCCAACCCTGAAATGCTGATACCTGGCCAACGCATGGGCTATGCCATGGACAATGAACAAGATCGTGAAGATGTGGTGGCTTATTTGGCGACGCTAAAAGCGATCAAATAAATCTACATAGTTAGCGCAATACCTATTTTACAAACTCGTAAAAGGAACCAAAGGCGCAAGCGCAGGAAACTGCGCTGTGCGCTTTTCTTTCGCCGCAACAATAGCTTCGCGTACATGCGCATTGCTCCAAATCGCGCCCTGCAACCAACCCATTTGTTTGAGTGAATCTTCTACGGAGTGATCGCGGGCGTAATGGATGGCTTGCTTCGTTCCCCAAATAGCAATGGGCGGTTTTCTGGCGATTTCTTTGGCGCATTGCATGGCAGCGGCCAACATATCGTCGTTAGTTTCAAAAACCTCATTCACCAAACCATACATCAGCGCTTTGTCAGCCTTCAAACGTCTGCCGGTGTAGGCCAGCTCTTTCACCACGGCTTCGGGCATCAGTTTAGGCAAACGTTGCAACGTACCTACATCTGCCACCATGCCGATGTTGATTTCTTGAATACAGAAAAAAGTG
>JAYWCQ010000198.1:0-23238 GCA_043780435.1 Polaromonas sp. | reverse complement strand
CATCGTCTAGAGGCCTAGGACATCACCCTTTCACGGTGAGTACCGGGGTTCGAATCCCCGTGGGGTCGCCAAGTTTTGTTGCACTTGGTTTGAGAGTTGGAAATGTCGTTTATGACGGTATTTTTAGTAATCAGACAAACGCAACAACCACTGCGGAGTGGTAGTTCAGTTGGTTAGAATACCGGCCTGTCACGCCGGGGGTCGCGGGTTCGAGTCCCGTCCGCTCCGCCATAGATACATCGGACTTTGTCCAATACGTCGATAATAAGCCCCGTAATTCAATGAGTTACGGGGCTTTTTATTTTTTGACGTGCAACTACGTGTGCTACTATCCAGTTCCTAGATGGGGTATTAACAGGGGTACGAGGTATTTGTAGCGGGGGTATCACCTGAAAAACCACTTTTCATTAGGTTTTCAAGGGGCTATCAATGGACAAGCTGACACCTGACACCACGATCAAACAAGCTACGCGCACTGCCAAGCCTAGAAGCGCACTAACCGATAAAACTGTTAGCAATGCCAAACCAAAGGACAAGCCCTACAAGCTGACTGATGGCAACGGACTTTATTTGCTGGTTAATCCTACAGGCTCTAAACTATGGCGCTGGAAATATCGCCACGGCGGAAAAGAAAAGTTGCTTGCGTTGGGTGTTTACCCAGCCGTCAAACTTGGTGAAGCCAGAGAGCGCCGCGCGGCTGCTAGGCAACAGCTTGAAATTAGCGACCCAATGGAAGAACGCAAATTAGCTAAAGTGGCGGAACGCCTTGAATCTGATAATTCATTTAAATCTGTAGCCGTGCTTTGGTGGAATCAATGGCGGGGCACGCGTACCGAGCAACACGCGGGACAAGTGATGCGGCGCTTTGAAGCGAATGTGTTTCCCTACATTGGCACGCGTCCCGTGGCACAAATTGAAGCCCCTGAATTGGTAGCCATGCTCAAAGGCATTGAAAAGCGGGGTGTTAGTGATGTGGCTAAACGGGCGTTGCAAACCAGTGCACAAGTGTTTAGGTATGCCATAGCCCACGGACTAGCAAAACGCAACCCAGCGACCGACATAAAACCAAACGACATACTGGCAGCACGGGAAAAGAAAAATCTAGCCCGTATTGATTCCAATGAATTGCCTGATTTACTACGAAAAATAGAGGCATATCACGGAACACCGACAACGCGGTTAGCCATGAAACTAATGACCTTGACGTTTGTCAGAACGACCGAGCTGATAGGGGCTAGCTGGGCGGAATTTGACCTAGAGGCGGGGCGCTGGGATATACCGAAAGAACGCATGAAAATGAGAACGCCGCATGTCGTGCCTTTGAGTTCGCAGAGTGTGAACATTCTCAAAACGCTGCAACTTGTCACGGGGCATGGTGCTTTATTGTTTCCTGGCGAACGGAATCATGAAAAGCCAATGAGTAACAACACGATCTTAGGTGCGCTCAAACGCATGGGGTACGCTGGGCGAATGACGGGGCACGGCTTTAGGGGTGTGGCTTCAACCCTCCTGCATGAACAGGGTTATGAGCATGCCCATATAGAGCTACAGCTTGCCCATATGGAGCGAAACCAAGTAAGCGCCGCATATAACCATGCCACGTACTTACCCCAGCGGTTCACCATGATGCAAGCGTGGGCGGATTATTTAGATGCTTGTTTGACTGGTAAGGTCATTAAAGTTGATTTTAGAAAATCAGCGTAACGCCATGTCGCGAACGGTCACGCACTATAAAAAATGGGGTGGTAGGGTAATCAATCACATTGAACGTAAAAATAGTTGATTACACGTTAAAAAACATGCATAATGCACTCGGAGACGTTAAACGCGTCCATACTGAGCCGATTGATTAATTAGCAGATTGCAGACGTTGCTGAATGTCTCGCGCTGCGACTCTTAAACGAAACAGTTAGCATTTTGCTAGCTTATCGTTCGCAACTAACCATTAAATGGCGGGGCGTTTGAACATCTTACTTTAGCATGTAGCGAGTAAGACTTGAAGTTGCTTAAGATAAACACGCCTATATCCAACCCGTTAAGTTAAATCTTTACGGGTTTTTTTGTATCTATATTTTTTCTGCATAGCCGCTAAGTTGCAATAACTAGCGGCTTTTTTTACGTCCATACATTTTGAGAGGGTAACTATGTAAATAAAAAATCACTCTACTACTTCACTTTTAGACCGCCCATACGAGGCGGTTTTTTTGTTTCTAGCCCGTATTGACGCAAGTTGAACGGGCTTTTTTATTGAAAGTTTAAAACATGACATTACAGACAATAACCCAGCCCCAATATGCCCGTGCTAAAAAAGCTGCTGAACATTTTCAAATATCAAAATCAAGCCTTTGGGCATGGACAAAGAACCGTTCGGGGTTTCCCCAGCCACTCAGAGCGGGTGAAAGGGTAACGCTCTTTGACCTAGGTGCAATTGATGCGTATTTGAAAAGCGTAGGGGGTACTGCAAAATGAAGCGTACTACCGATAACAACAATAGAAAAGCCCACGACCGCGACAGTGTGGGCTATTCAAAATCTACCGATAACAAGGTTGATTATGCCACCCAAACCAGCCCCGAAAAGATAGCTTTTTTGCATAAATGTAGATTCGCTGTGACTGGCAACGGTAGAAAGCAACAATGTCAAAGGCTGCTGCCTGCTTTGCAGCGGTACGGTGTCACGACCTATGAGGCTAGGCAATACCTTGACATCTATCACCCAGCGGGGCGGGCTAAAGAGTTGCGAGACCAAGGCTGGGACATAGACACACACTGGCAAACAATCACCACAGATAACGGCGGTAAACACCGTGTAGGTGTGTACACCCTCAAAAGCAAACCGAGGGGCTAACCATGCACGCCTTTACACACGTACAGGCGTTTTGTTTACGCCTTTGGTGCTATCCGTTGTCCAAACGGGTAAGAGCGTTTAAAACCCTTGCTTTAGGGGTGCTGTGGCTGGTGCTAACGTCCGTGATGGCGTATAGCGCATTGTCGTTATTCAATTTACAACGTGCCACCTACGGGGAGATTACGGGGGGTGTAAATGGATAACAATCACGACAACGGCGCGTCCTGCTACTTCAAAGCGGGCACGGTCAACCCAGTGAGAAAGAAAACATCTACGATTGAAAACGCTATTGCCCACAATCGACGAACGACACAGGCTGCGAACGGTTCACGGTCAAACATAGACCCAAACCGTTCAAGCCTGAATTACTGCCTAGCTGGTGACGCAAGCCCCAATGCAATCACCGCTAGGGTAATGGCTGGCATGGTTGAACACAAAGCACGCAAAAACGCCCCACACGCTGTGGAGGTGCTAATCAGCTTACCCGATAACTGGGAGGGTGATACACGGGCTGTGTTTGTTGACGCGATACCTTACCTAGAGGGCATATTGGGGGCTGGAAATCTGCTATCTGCTGACGTTCATTTAGACGAACCAAACCCGCATATGCATGTTCTATTCATGCCCTTAGAGCATTGCAAAAAGAAAGGTCGGCTGGTATGGCGGTCAACCCTAAGCGGGCGCGGGCGTGAACTGTATGACGGCTTTTTTAGCGAAGTCGGTGTAATGCATGGTTTAGAGCGCCCCGTTAACCTGAGTTCAAATATGCGGGCGGCGCTTGCTATGGCGGTGATTGATGCAATGAATTGCAGCGGTGACGGGGCAATCAATAGCAGGGCATGGGAGACAATCAAAACGACCATCAAAGCAAACCCTAAGCCTTTTGCTGTACAGCTTGGCATCAATCTAAATGCTTTCGCTGATAGCAAAAACCCCCTAGGGACTTTCCCAGTGATTGAAAACCCACTAGGGAGTTTTGAGGGGAAAACAAAAACCCTCACTCTGTGTAAGAGTTTTGAATCTACCGTCTTACCTGCTGACCTGAAGACAGGTGAATTAAAAGCTGAACGGGTTTTTTATGAGACAGATAAAACCACGACCGAAACAGCAAGCGACCGCAAGGTTACACCAAGGGTAAGCGCGATTAAGCAAGATAGCAGCATGGTGGAAACAGTGCGCGTGCGTGACAGTGAAAACGACCCCGCTTATTTCAACCCTGAGATAGGCGAATTTATGAAGCCACCACAAACAACACGCTTGAATCGGGCGGCGGCGGATAGCTGGGTGGCTGGTGCTTTGAATCAACACAATTGAAAAGGACAAACATGGTAACTGCAAAAAAGCAAACGACAAAAGCAATCGAAAAACCAAAGGCTGACGAACCCAGCCCCATGACTAAAGAGAGAAAGGCAAAAGCAGCTTTATCTGCAAGCGTTAACAATGCGTCAGTGATTCAGATATTTCAAGAAAATATTATGGGAAAAGACACCGACTTAAACGCATTGATTGAAGGCTTGCAGGACACTTGCGAAAACGTCCATGCAGGTGATTTGAAGTCAGTGGAAACCATGCTGGTGACGCAAGCCAAAGCGCTGCAAACTATTTTTACCAGCTTGGCACGTAAAGCGCATGGTCAAACCTACCAAAAGCACTATGAGGCATTTTTGGGGCTGGCATTGAAAGCACAGGCGCAAAGCAGGGCTACGATCACGGCGCTGGTTGATCTGAAATTTCCGCGACAGGCAACCTACGTGAAGCAAGCCAATATCGCGCATGGGGCGCAACAGGTCAACAATGGCACAGCCCCAGACAACCAAACCGCGCAGTACGCGCAGGCGCACGCGCCCGCGAAAGAAATAGAAAACCCGCAAAACAAACTATTGGAGGCAACCCATGCACAACAAGGCTACAGGATGGACGCCAGAGCGCCGCAAAAAGCAAAGCGAAGCCATCAGGCAGTGGAAGCCGTGGAATCAGTCCACAGGGGCTAAAAGCTTAGAAGGTAAAGCCGTGGTGTCTCGCAATTCTTGGAAAGGTGGACACGGGGCAACGATCAGACGGATCACTAAACAATTGAATGAGGCTATGAGGAAGCAAAGAGTGATTGTCTAGTTTTAATAGATATGCCTTGAAATGCAAGGAATCAATTTCATTTGAAAACTTTAGCAACATAACATAGCGTTGTTGAATCAAAAATCAAATTGTTCTTAAGCGGTCTTGAGGTATATACGCTACTTTGAATGTATGGGGAGGGGGGAAGCCCAAAACTCGCAATGAAATGAAGCGACTACAATTGTGATTTGGAAAGTAGCGCATAAGAACAAAAACCAAAATGCGTCCTGAGCATAAGTATATGAATTACGAGGGGCTAAGATGTTAAAACCAGTTGTTATCATCGTGCTTATGCTGATCTCGAATCTTGCAAGAGCTGATTTTGAGATCAAAGGCGTAGAGGTTGATAAGCCTGCCAATTGTGCGCATATAAATAGCTTAGAACTACGGAAAGGCACTTTCTCAGATCCTTGCAGTGCTAGAAAGAAAAATTGGTTCACTACGATTTCTTTTCTAAATGGTCAATCAAACATGATGATCACACAGTCACCAGATGGGATAGTCTTATCGGTAGTAGTCTCTGATTTTGACTTCAATCTTGCCTTAGCGTCATTGACTGATAAATTTGGAAAGCCTGAAATTGCTAATTCAACAATACAAAATCGCATGGGCGCGAAATTTGATCAGACAGAAGCAATATGGCGGGAAGGCGAAAAGTCACTATCATTGACAAGACACGGCATAGAGATTGGAAAACCAGTATTGATTCTCTCTGGCAATGAATCTAGTAAAGAAATTAAGAACAGTGTTAAACCTTCATCAAATCTCTAGTATCTATGGTGTGCTGGTATGGCGGGGATAAAAAGTCGCGAGCCATTCAAACTGGGACACCTCGCCTTATCTCACGCAGAGATTAAATCGGGCTAGACGAAAAATTCAAAAAGCTAAAGGCAAGGTTTTGTAACCATTACGCGCGCGCGAGAGTGCAATTAACGAGCTACTGGTAATTCGTCCCATTGCGTCGTGAACCGTGGGCTTCTAGCCCCGCTACGCATAGCCCAGCTTTTGGTTGATTAATTGAATAGGCAAAAAATAAGCCCTAGCAATCAACTAATTGGGGTATTTTTAGGGGTAGTTTTAAAAATAGAATTTAAAAAAGTGAATGTTTATGTGGGTTGCAGCGCATGATAGGACGGACGTCCGCCCGCCAAAAGTTTAAAAGCCTCGTTATTCATTGAATAACGAGGCTTTTTGCTTTGTGACGACGAACAGCGTGTGCTTAAGAATGCGCAGTACCTGATGGTTGCTGACTAAAAAATAGCCTAAAGCACAACTTGCGCCCCTCTTCTAGAAACAGTACAGAAGAAGCGACACCAGCAGCGATGCTCCAATCTGTCCACACTATCCCTGTCGTACCGAAGATTTTAGAAGCGACGGGCCAATGCACTGCTAGAGCCTGAAGTAGCAGTGTGCCAAGAAGTGCAGACCACAGCATGCGATTTTTGAAAAATTGAGCGTTGAATGCTGAGCCTTTTTCGCTGCGCGCATTGAACACATTGAAGAACTGAAACAACACAAAAGTGGTGAACGCGATCGTCAAAGCGCGATCCTTTGGGCCAGTCTGTAGTTCGTAGTACAGCACGCCCAACGTTCCAACCATCATCGTCACACCAAAAGCGAAGATACACACTAATCGCGCCAAAGGTAACACGGGTTCGTTGCGCTGTCGTGGTGGCTCGTTCATGATGCCCGGACGTGCAGAGTCGAGCGCGAGCGAAACGGCAGGTGGGCCGTCCATGATGATGGCCACCCATAGAATTTGCAGCGCGGTGAACGGCTCGGGTAAGCCAAAAAATGGCGCCAAAAAAACAGTCAAGATAGCGGCAATCGTCGTCGACATCTGGAAGCGAACAAATTTCAAAATATTGTCGCAAAGCGCACGACCTTGCTTGATTGCTGTGACGATAGTGGCAAAGTTGTCGTCAGTCAACACCATGGTAGCCGCCTCTTTAGCGACTGCTGTGCCACTGATACCCATCGCCACACCAATGTCAGCCTGCTTGAGTGCAGGTGCGTCATTGACGCCATCACCGATCATGGCGACGACATGCCCTTTGGCTTGCAATGCCCGCACAATTTTTACTTAATGCGCTGGAGCTAGCCTTGCAAAAACGGTAATGTCGTCTATGATTTGAGCCAATTGCACTGGATCCATGCGGTCAATATCGGCTCCCGATAATGCTCTGCCGTGTAGACTCAGTTCACCCGCAATAGCTGAGGCAGTAGTTTGGTGATCACCTGTGATCATTTTGACTGCAATACCCGCTTGCTGACATCCCGCTATAGCCTGGGTAGCCTCTACAAGGGGGGTCCTGCAAACCAATCAAGACCACGAAACTCAATTCTTTGATCCAGCCGAGAAGTTCACCTTGCACTACAAATTCGCTTATGGGCAAGGTGCGCACTGCTACCAGTAAACCACGCAATCCGCGTTGTCCTAGAGTTTCATAGGCTGTGTGTAATTGTTGTCTTCGTGCCTCGGTCAATGTTTTATCCGTCTCCGCCACGCGTTCATGAGTGCAATACGCAAGCAGCACATCAGGCGCACCTTTAACGAATAGCTGCACATCCTCACCGTCACTATGGAAAGTGGCCATAAACTTATGCTTTGAATCAAAAGGCAGCTCAGCCAAACGAGGAAGTTCACGTTCAACGTCATCCCTATGCAAACCACTCTTTGCTGCAAGCACGTGTAGCGCCGCTTCCATGGGGTCGCCAATGGCCTTGCCATCTTGCACATGGCTGTCGTTGCAAGCCACAATCGGTACCATCAACTGCGCAGCATCAACATCTGCAGTGTTACCTTCAGCCGGTGTAATTTCACCTTGAAAATCGTAACCCTCGCCAGACACCTCGAACTGCTGGTTGGCGCACATGAATGTACGCGCCGTCATTTGATTCAGTGTTAAAGTACCGGTCTTATCCGAGCATATGAAGGTGGTGCACCCCAGCGTTGCTACACTGGCTAAACGCTTGACGATGGCATGTTGACGCGCCATTTTGTGCATTCCCAAAGCGAGTGTTACGGTAACTACCACGGGTAGACCCTCAGGCATGGCTGCTACAGATAGCGCAATGGCATCCAGAATAATTTCAGTAAGTTTTACACCGCGCAGTACTGCAATAGTGAAAGCAAAGCCACCATGGACAGTGCGATGATGCCCAGCCGCTTGGCAAGCTGGTTAAGCTGAATTTGCAGAGGGGTTGGCACATCGTCTGTGGTTGCCAGCTCTTGCGACAGTTGCCCCATTTCGGTATTTGCGCCTGTTGCAGTCACCACCAGTTCCGCGCGTCCACGTGTGAGTAACGTGTTCATGTACGACATGTTAAAGCGATCTCCTAGTGGCGCATCAATCAAAGCTAACACATCGGCTTGTTTGCCAACTGGCATGGACTCACCAATCAAGATGATGATCATGAGCCCTTTGAATTGGGCAAGTAGTACCAACCACGCAGAGCGGCGTAACACTTCGGCTAGTTGGTTAGGACCGTCATGTAACAAGCGCTCTTGCGCCTGGGCGCTGCTTAGTCCAAATTCGGGATTGACTGAAAAATGATCGGTAACCGGATCTGGCAAAAGTGTGTGGGCATTGATATCAATCTGGCTGTTGACCAAGATATTTGCTTGCATGGAGTTCAGTTCGTGAATATAGATTTACTAGGAGTCTGTGTTTAACTTTTTGGTCTGTCTGTGCGTAACCGAACAGACTTAGCCGACGAGCCCTCGCATGCTGATCAACTCGATATCAATCAGTTATATCAACGTCAAAGGAATCTCTTATGCAAGCCCTCATATACAAAGGCCAAGATCAAAAAAACTTGGAAGAACACCCGAAACCAGTCATCAAGGAAGCTACCGATGCAATCATTAAGATCACCAAAACCACGATTTGTGGAACGGACCTGCATATCCTTAAAGGAGATGTGCCAACTTGTAAGCTGGGCACCGTTCTTGGTCATGAAGGCGTAGGTATCGTGGACGAGGTTGGCGCGGGCGTAGTAACGTTCAAAACGGGTGACAGGGTTCTAATTTCATGCATTACAGCCTGTGGGCGGTGCGACTATTGCCGTAAAGGAATGTACTCGCATTGCACAACAGGGGGTTGGATACTGGGAAATTCCATAGACGGAACACAGGCGGAGTTTGTACGCATTCCCTATGCAGACACCAGTCTTTACCTAATCCCAGAGGGGGCTGATGAAGAAGCATTGGTGATGCTGAGTGATATTTTGCCTACAGGGCTGGAATGCGGTGTGCTGAATGGCAAAGTGCAGCCGGGTTCCAGTGTCGCCATTGTGGGGTCTGGGCCTATTGGTTTGGCTGCTTTACTTACAGCGCAGCTTTACTCACCCGCCGAGATCATGATGATTGACTTGGATGACAACCGTCTCGCGGTTGCCAAACGCTTTGGTGCGACCACCACGCTCAATAGCAAGAACTCCAATGTAGTTGAGCAGGTTATGAAGTTAACTGGCGGCCGTGGTGTGGACACTGCCATCGAGGCGGTAGGTATCCCGGCTACTTTTGAGTTGTGTCAAGACATCGTGGCACCCGGCGGTACTATTGCCAATGTGGGCGTACACGGTGTAAAAGCTGATCTGCACTTGGAGCGACTGTGGTCGCACAACGTGACCATCACCACGCGCTTGGTCGATACGGTGTCAACACCCATGCTGCTCAAGACGGTGCAGTCAAAACGAATTGATGCCAAACAGTTGATCACGCATCACTTTAAACTCGGAGAAATTTTGAAGGCCTACGATACTTTTGGCAAAGCAGCTGATACGAAGGCATTGAAAGTGATTATTGAGCCATAATTTCATGATTAATTTATGCCTGTAGCCGGCGTATTTATTACCTAAGACGCTATTAAAAATATAGTAAATTAAAGTCATTTCCCAAAGAAAAAGCGACCTAGCTTATGACAGCTGGTCGCTTTGATAGAGGTTAAAGAAAAGTATTTCGTTTCTTTAATATCTTTTTAATGCGAGGATTTAACGTCCAAACGACCTTGGCGGATTGCCGCCTGGGCCACGAGGCGCAAAACCACCGCCACCGCCGCCTCCTGTGCGGTTGCCGCCTCGGGCACCGCCGCCACCGAATCCGCCACCACCACCACCACCACGGCGGCCGCTTCCGGCCATGCTGTCTACGCTGGTGCGCAATGGGTCTGGCTGACCGCCGGCGTTGCCGCCACGTTGGTTGTGATTTTCTTGGTTGTTTGAGCTAAAGCCTGTGACGTTGCGACCTGCGTCGTGGCGAATGTTGCGGGGCTGGAAGTCATCACCACCGCCGTTGCCAGAGTTAACTTGGTTGCCACCAGCAAAACCACCACTACCGCCGCCGAATGGACGACCCCGGCTAGTTTGCGCTGGACGCTGGGCAGGAGGGCGACCACCATTGTCAGCGCCGGCAAAGCCTTGGCCGGGTTGGCTTGGGCGAGCACCACGATGACCGCCTGCGTTGCCGCCGCGTCCGCCGCCCGCTGGGCCGCGTCCTGGTGCAGCGCCACTACGCTCCCCATTACCAGCGCGATTTTCACGCACGCGGTTCAGCATGTCTGTGCGAGCCGCTTTGGCTGCTGCAGCCATGACGTCACGACCGGGTGGCTTGCCTAGGCCGCCCCAAATGGTTTGGCGGCCCATGGCCAATGGCTCGGCTTTTTCGCCAGCGTCTGGGCCGAAACCTTCAACGATTTCGACGTTGATGTTTTGCTTGGTAAAGGCTTCAATGTCTTTCATGAAACCTTCTTCGTCCAAGCAGACAAAGTTGACCGCTTGACCATCCGCGCCCGCACGACCTGTGCGGCCAATGCGGTGCACGTAGTCTTCGCTGACGTTCGGGATTTCGTAGTTGACCACGTGTGGCAAGTCGTCGATATCGATACCACGTGCTGCAATATCTGTAGCTACCAAAGCACGTACTTCGCCGCTTTTGAAGCCGGCAAGGGCTTGCGTGCGGGCGCTTTGGCTTTTGTTGCCGTGCAGTGCCATGGCGGTAATGCCGTTCTTCTCCAAAAACTCGGCCACGCTGTTGGCACCAAACTTGGTACGGGTGAAAACCAGCACTTGGCTCCATTTGTTTTCGGTGATGATGTGCGCCAGCAAAGCTTTCTTTTTGGCGCGACCGACAGGGTGAATCACCTGCGTGATGCGCTGCACCGTGGTGTTGCGCGGGGTCACTTGAATGTGCAGTGGGTCGTTGAGCAAATTGGCTGCCAAGTCGCGAATTTCGTCGCTGAAAGTGGCGGAGAACAACAGGCTTTGCTTGTCTTTTGGCACCAGGGCCAAGATTTTTTTCACGTCATGGATAAAACCCATGTCGAGCATGCGGTCGGCTTCGTCCAAAATCAGCATTTGCACTTGACCGAGGTCCAGCATGCCTTGCTGTTGCAAATCAAGCAAACGACCTGGTGTGGCGACCAAAATGTCCACGCCTTTTTTCAGCTTGCTGATTTGCGGGTTCATGCCCACGCCGCCAAAAATGACGGTAGAGGTGAGTTGCAAATATTTGCCGTATGTGCGTACAGATTCTTCAACCTGAGCGGCCAGTTCGCGCGTAGGTGTGAGCACCAGCACGCGTATGCCCGTGCCACCAAATTTGTTTTGTGCACTGCGCGACATCGAGAGGCGATGCAGCATGGGCAGCGTGAAGGCTGCGGTTTTACCCGTGCCGGTTTGCGCGCCCCCTAAAAGGTCGCGACCTTCCAGGATGGCCGGAATGGCTTGGGCTTGAATAGGGGTAGGGGTGTCGTAGCCTTGTTCGAGTACGGCTTTCAAAATGGCAGGAGCCAAGTTCAATTCAGAAAAATTCATGTTTATAAGAGGCGCTCGTCCGGAGCGCTAGGGTATCAGCCCGTCGCAACCACAATAAGGCTGCACCAGTCAAAGGCAGATGAAAAGCAAAATTGGATAAAAAGTTCTGACGAAAAGAGTAGCGGGTTTTTGGTTCAAACCGAAAGGTTTTGGATTCGAACTCACTAATATGTCAGGCTGATTTAGCCCCAGCAGAGTGCTGGCGTTGCGCACAACTGGAGTGCGTAACAAATTGATTATCGCACAAATGACCAGGCACGCAAGCCTGGAAACTATTTTTGGCGATTAGTTAAGTTTGATGCGTTGTAAACCGGTTGCAGAAAGTTGTAGCACTTCGGCACGGGTTGGCGTGGTTTCTGAGTCCCAATCCGTCATCACCACACGTTCACAGCCATTCCCTAAATCGTGATTTGCCGGTTTGTGGGTGTGGCCGTGAATCATCGTTTTGGCGTTAGAAGCTTGCAGCCAAGCAACAGCGGCATCGTTGTCAACATCTGCATACGTAAGCAAGTGCTGCTGGTTTTTTTGACTCTCCAAGCGCATTTGTCTACCGATGGCTTGGCGTGCAACCAGCGGTTTTGCCAGTTGCGTTTGCTGCCAGGCAGGTTGGCGAACGATGTCGCGGAAGGCCAAGTATTGGGTATCGGCCAAACACAACATGTCGCCGTGGGTGAGTAGGTAGCGCTGCTGCTGAAACGTCAGCACGGTGGGATCTGCCAGCAAGGTTGCTTGGCAAACGGTCATCATTTGCGCACCAATTAAAAAGTCGCGGTTGCCATGCATGAAATAAAGATTGAGGCGTCTGCCCGCAGCTTGCAGCACCAGTGTGCAACGCTCTTCGAAGTTCACATCGGCAGATTGCGGAGAAAGATTTGAGCGGATGCTGTCGTCACCCACCCAGACTTCAAACAAATCGCCCAAAATGAACACCGCATCAGCGGTGCTGCTGCCCATGTAGCGCTGCCAAGCGTCAAAGGTGGCTGGCTCTGACTCGCTGAGGTGCAAGTCAGAAATAAAATCTACCGTGTGCCAGTGTTGCAAAGCTTGCAGCTCTGCACATGGTGGCACAGTTGGCTTCATTAAATTAAAGTGCGTGCCAAGCTCGCACTAAAGCGCGATGGCCTTTGCAATCACGACGTCGTCTTTTGGCACGTCGTCATGAAAACCTTTGCGGCCGGTTTTAACTGCTTTGATTTTGTCGACCACGTCGTTGCCTGCCACCACTTTGCCAAACACGGCATAGCCCCAGCCAGAAGCTGACGGCGATGTGTGGTTCAAAAAGCCGTTGTCTCCCACATTGATGAAGAATTGTGCGGTGGCAGAGTGTGGGTCGCCCGTGCGCGCCATGGCCACGGTGTAGTTGGCGTTTTTGAGGCCGTTGTTGGCTTCGTTTTCAATCGGTGCGCCACAAGCTTTTTGCGTCATGCCGGGTTCAAAACCGCCGCCTTGCACCATGAAGCCTGGAATCACGCGGTGAAAGACGGTGTTGTTGTAATGGCCGCTGTTGACATAGCTCAAAAAGTTGGCGGTTGATTTTGGTGCTTTGACGGCATCAAGTTCCAGCGTGATGACGCCGTAGCCGGAGATGTGGAGTTCTACTTGTGGGTTATTCGTCGTGTTTGTCATGGTATTAGCCTTAATAATATAAAAATGAAAGTTTTAGGGCGTTAATTTTATTTAACGATAACAGCTGAGGTGATAACAATTGGCGTTTTGGGTACATCGGTGGGGAATGGACCGCCAGCGCCGGTTGGTGCAGCTTTCATTTTAGTCACCACGTCCATGCCTTCAACCACTTTACCAAAAACGGTGTAACCAAACAGTGGAGGGGAAGAGGTCAGTTGATTGCGCGGAATGTTTTTATAAGTTTTGTTCTGGTACTCAAACGAGGGCACTGGGTCACCAGGCGGAATCACAGTCGGGTCTAAAAATGCATTGTCTTTGACGTTGATGAAAAATTGGGCAGTGGCGGATTGCGGATCGCCTGTACGCGCCATGGCCAGCGTGCCAACGACGTTTTTCATGCCGTCTTTGGCAATGGCCGCTTGGCCTTCGTGCTCAACCGGAGCGCGAGTTTTTTTTTCGACATACGCAGCATCAAAACCACCCCCTTGCACCATGAAATTATCAATCACGCGGTGAAAAATTGTGCCGTCGTAGTGCTTGTCTTTGACGTATTGCAAAAAATTAGCCACTGTTTTGGGGGCTTTGTCTGCGTGGAGTTCAACCACAAAGTTGCCTGCTGTGGTGCTGAATTGTACTTTAGGGCTAGCCTCTGATTTTGTCTGAGATAAACCTATAGCAGGCGTAATTATTGCCTGAATAGCTATTAATAACATAGCAAAATGTTTAAATTTAAGAATGTTTGTAAATTGAGTCATCAATGTCACCTTTTAAACAACACCTTCAAAGAAGATTTTCCAAGTTTTGCCTTCTCGCGTCCAATATTGGCGTCTGGTCACCCCAGTTCGTTTACCTACAATAACTTCATCAAAAGTCACAACCATGGTTTCGTTTTGATCTGCCCAATGCATCAGATTAATGTTTGTCAAGGCAATATCACTGCCTTTGAGTTTATTCAATTCGCTGGACAACATGCCTGCCCATTGCGTTAAATTTTTGCCGTAGTTTGAAAAATCTGGCGTATAAAAAGCCATTAACTTGGCCGGATCAGACTGCACTTTGGTTTGCCGCCAAGCCATCAAGGTGGTGGTGAAGTTGGCCTTTTCAGCATCTAGGCTGGCTTTGGGGACCCAGTTCAATCGGTCTGCAATCACCACAGGCGTTGTTCTTGATTGGACACTGGTCAATATGTGGTTCAAATCTGGATTAGCCAACACCACGCAACCGTCTGATGCTTTAGGGGCGCGTGAAAATTGTTCAGATGGTGTGCCATGCAACCAAATGCCGCTGCCTGTTTTGCCTCGTTTTAAATCTAGAGGGTTGGGATAGTTGATCGGCAGCGCACCAACGCCGTAAAAATCAACCAATGAGCGGGGATTCAAACTGCCGGTAATGTAATAAACGCCCAGCGGTGTGCGTTGGTCGCCTTCAACTGCTTTTTGAACGCCCAGTTTGCCCACAGAAATATAGTAATCTGCTATCAGTTTGACGCCGTTGTGGGTGTTCTCAAACAAATACAGGCGCGAGCGTGATGCATCTACCGCAATGGCGTGTTTATTACGCTCTGACAACGCTAAAAATTGCGCTGGTAGAGCGTTTGCAGGTGGGCGTTCGCGCAATGCTTTGAGGCGCTGCAAGGACTCTTCACGCAGCTCGTTCAGAGCCGCAGAAGATTCGGCAGAAACAAGTGGAGCTGCTTTGGGTAAATCACCTGGCCCACTCACAGGAGGCACAAAGCGGCTGAGCAAATCACCATGCACCAACTGCGCCAGTTGGAAGTTGGGTTGTGCTTTGAGTAGTTGCTCAGATTCTGCCAGCGCTTGGCGATTTTGCCCTTTGCCAATCAACTGGTAAATGCGCAGCAGTTTCGCTTCAGCTTGCAAGTCTACTTTTCGCTGCGCAATATTTTTGTTTTTCCCGCTGTTTAGGATGGAGGCTTTGTTGCTTTGCGCCGCTGCGAATGGCGTGAAAAGCACGACACCACACAGCAGCAGTGCGCAAATGGCCGCCGTGGAGAAAGAGTTTCGAAAACAGTCCATCAATCGGTTCAAAGGAACCTCCGCGCAAGCCGACCGCAAAAAATCAACCGCCGGTGGTTTCTTTGGCGATAAACCAACGGTCGCCGACTTTGGTCAGCTCCAGGGTTTTACGGCCAGATGTGGACAACGCATCTGCATCGTAGGTTTGGCGGAACTTCACCGTTGCAGTGTTGCCGTTAGATTTTATCGTGATCTCGCTCACTTTCACACTGATGCGTGATTTGCCCATGATACGGTCACGGCGTTCCTCTTCCCACGCTTTGCGCTGAAGATTTTTAGGGGTATCAAAGTTTTTAGCGTATGAGCCCAAATAGGCATTCATGTCTTTGCTAGACCAAGCCCTCGCCCAAGCGCGAACAGCCTGCTCAATGTCTTTGTCAGATGACGCAACCGCAGCTGGCAAAGCCGGCGCTGTTGGCGGTGTGGCAGGCGCAGTAGCAACTGGCGCTGTAGGTTTAACTGCTGGGGCAACAGGTGCCACAACAGGTGCTACAACCGTAGGCGTTACTGCTGTTGTAGTCGCAACAGGTTTTGCAGCACTCGGGTTGACGCCTTTGCCGCCTGGTGCGAACAATTCGCGAATCAACGTCAACTTTGGTTGCAGGCTGGTGCTAGAGCCGCCCAGTTGAAGTGCTTTGCTGTAGGCTTGGCTGGCCAAGTTGGCGTAAATGTCGCCTAAATTTTCATGTGCTGTTGAATAGCTTGGGTTGGTGCGAATGGCCATTTCTAAAGCGGCACGCGCTTTGTCAAACTGTCCAGCGCTGGCGTGCAGCACGGCCAAGTTGTTGTAGGGCTCCGGCAGCTCCGGGTATTCTTCAGTCAGCTTGTTGAATGTACCAATTGCGTCCTGCGGCTTGTCCATTTCGGTTTGAATCACGCCCTTTAAGAACCGCAGCTGTGGGTCACGCGGCTTGGTGGTGAGTGATTGCTCGACTTTGGTCAAAGCTTGCGCATGCTTGCCTGCTTTGAGCAACTGGTTGACATCATCAATGTCGCTCGCATGAACAGACACCGCAAACAAAGTTGCCGTAAGTGCAAATGTCACTGGCAATAAGCGCAACAAGGCTTGAGGTGTAAATGAACGGATGCTTGGCATAGGTGGTCTTTTCTAGCTGTTAAACTGCAACGCAAATTGTACCCCCTGACGGGGTATGAGTAACAATATCAAAAACAACACCAACCGTTTATTCAAATCACCCCATGAGTTTGCGCATTTACAACACAATGTCCCGTGCTTTAGAGGATTTTTCGCCGATTGAGCCAGGCCACGTGCGCATGTACGTCTGTGGTATGACGATTTACGACCTCTGCCACATCGGTCACGCCCGTATGATGATGGCTTTTGACGTGGTGCAGCGCTGGCTCAAAGCCAGTGGCTACAAAGTCACTTACATACGAAATATCACCGATATTGACGACAAAATCATCAAACGTGCCTTGGAGCGGGGCATCACGATTCGGGCTTTGACCGATGAAATGGTCGCCGCCATGAACCAAGACATTGGCGCTTTGCACATAGAAACCCCCACGCATGAGCCACGCGCGACCGAGTTTGTGCCGCAAATGCTCAGCATCATCAAAACTTTAAAGCAAAAAGGCTTGGCTTACCAAGCGCCTAGCGGCGATGTTAATTTCTCGGTGCGCCAGTTTCCGGGCTACGGCAAGTTGTCTGGCAAGTCTGTCGATGAGCTGCGCGCTGGCGAGCGCGTGGCGGTTGTGGAAGACAAAGAAGATCCGCTGGATTTCGTATTGTGGAAATCAGCCAAGCCCACCGAGCCAGAAGACGCCAAATGGGCCAGCGACTACGGTGCTGGACGTCCAGGCTGGCATATCGAGTGCTCAGCCATGAGTTGCGCGATGTTGGGTGAGACTTTTGACATTCACGGCGGCGGTGCAGATTTACAGTTTCCGCACCATGAAAACGAAATTGCCCAAAGCGAAGGCGCGAATGGCAAGCCATTGGCTAACTACTGGATTCATAACGGTTTTGTGCGGGTGGACAATGAAAAAATGTCCAAAAGCTTGGGTAATTTCTTCACCATTCGCGAAGTTTTAGCCAAATACGACCCCGAAACGGTGCGTTTCTTCATCGTGCGTGTGCATTACCGCACGGGCTTGAACTACAGCGATGTGCATTTGGACGATGCCCGCGCATCGCTCAAGCGCCTTTATACCGCTTTAGACTCTGTCAAACCTGTTGAAATCACCATTGATTGGAGCGATTCATACGCTGCGCGCTTCAAAGCCGCGATGGACGAGGACTTTGGCACGCCAGAAGCGGTGGCTGTTTTGTTTGAGCTTGCTACTGAGATTAACAAGACAAAGTCTGCTGAATTAGCAGGTCTTCTCAAGGCTTTGGGCGGATGTATCGGTTTGCTTCAAAGTGCCAGTTGGCTTAAGTGGGGGCGGGATATTACTGTTGGACTAGATGGTGTTTCAGCTAAAGGGCACGCAGGTACTGTGACTAGCGGTCTTGACGAAAAGACGATAGAGGTTAGGATAGCTGAGCGCAACGACGCCAAGAAAGCCAAAAATTTCGCCTTGGCCGATGCGATTCGAAATGACTTGTTGGCGCAAGGCATCGTTCTGAAAGACTCGCCAACGGGTACTACTTGGGAGGCTGCTTGATGCATCTGTATCTCTCTAAATTTATGATAAAAACGGCTCCAGCCGGCGTATTTGATGCTTAAGTAATTATTAAAATTATAGCAATGTCATCCGTATCCGTTCCCGACTATTGGCAAGATGCCTGCAAACATCTGAGCAAAAAAGACCGCGTCATGAAGCGCTTGATAGCGCAATTTCCTGACGTCTCTTTGAGCTCACGTGGTGACGCTTTCACCACGCTGGCGCGCAGCATTGTGGGGCAGCAAATCTCGGTTAAAGCCGCCCAAACGGTGTGGGATCGGTTTGCGTTGTTGCCTAAAAAGATGGTGCCAGCCAGCATCCTAAAACTCAAAGTTGACGACATGCGGGCTGCGGGTTTGAGCGCCCGCAAGGTTGAGTATTTGGTTGATTTGGCGATCCATTTCGACTCTGGGGCGATCCACAGCCAAAGTTTTGAGCAGATCGATGACGAAGCCATCATTGCCGAGCTGGTGGCCATTCGCGGCATTGGCCGATGGACGGCGGAGATGTTTTTGATGTTTTACCTGATGCGCCCCAATGTTCTGCCACTGGATGACATCGGACTGATCAACGGCATCAGCAAAGGCTATTTTTCAGGCGAAGCCGTCAGCCGTAGTGACATTCGGGAGGTCGCAGCCGCTTGGGCGCCGTTCCGCAGCGTGGCAACTTGGTATATTTGGCGGTCGCTAGACCCCGTGCCTGTCGCGTATTAGAATAATTAAAAGATAAAAAGAGGACCAACACATGGCTAAAAAAACATTTCTGGATTTTGAGTCGCCGATTGCTGAGCTAGATGCCAAAATCGAAGAGTTGCGCTATGTTCAAACTGAGTCCGCAGTCGATATATCCAGTGAAATCGACCAGCTGGCCAAGAAAAGCCTGCAGCTGACCAAGGACATCTACAGCGATTTGACACCATGGCAAATCACCAAAATCTCGCGCCACCCTGGGCGTCCGTACACCATGGACTACATCAACGACATCTTCACAGATTTCGTTGAAATGCACGGTGATCGCCATTTTGCGGATGATTTGAGCATTGTGGGCGGTTTGGCGCGTTTCAACGGCGCAGCTTGCATGGTGATTGGCCAGCAAAAAGGTCGCGACACCAAAGAACGCGCCATGCGCAACTTTGGCATGAGCAAGCCTGAGGGCTACCGCAAAGCCCTGCGTCTGTTGAAAACGGCAGAGAAATTCAAACTACCCGTCTTCACCTTTGTGGACACGCCCGGTGCATACCCAGGCATTGATGCGGAAGAGCGTAGCCAGTCTGAAGCCATTGGCCGCAATATTTTTGAAATGGCGCAGCTGGAAGTGCCTATCATCACCACCATTATTGGCGAAGGCGGCTCGGGCGGCGCACTGGCTATTTCGGTGTGTGACCAGTTGGTCATGCTGCAATACGCGGTTTATTCGGTGATTAGTCCAGAGGGCTGCGCTTCGATTTTGTGGAAAACCTCAGAAAAAGCCGAAATGGCGGCAGACGCATTGGGCATCACCGCGCACCGTTTGAAAGCCTTGGGCATTGTTGACAAAATCGTCAACGAACCCGTCGGTGGCGCGCACCGTGACCACAAACAGATGACAGCATTTTTAAAGCGCGCTTTGGTGGATGCGTATCGCCAAGTCAGCGATTTGAAGACCAAAGAGCTGTTGGATCGCCGCTACGAGCGTTTGATGAGCTACGGCAAGTTTTCTGACATTAAGGCAGATGCAAAGGCCGAAAGAGCAGACAAAGCTGAAAGCAAATCTAGCCAAAAGTAAGTTTAAGAAGCGAATTCATGAGCGCAGTTAAGAAGTAAGGCAAAGTAGGAACTATTTGCCTTGTTCAGTACCATAACGATATGTACAAACGTTTTTTCCAATCTTTAGCTGCTTTTATTTTCTTATTTTGCAGCTTGCTATCAGTCCCAGCTTCAGCGCGTACTTTGTTCATTGATTTCAACAATGCGGAGCGGGAAATCGCTGTTTTCAAGCAAAGTCAGCAGGGCGTCGCCTCTGAAGTGGTGGTGGTGCCGTCTTACCAGCGGATCACCCGCAAGCAGCGCCTGCACATCGTGAAAGTCAACGAAGCGATTGAGGCATTCACCGTGAAGTTGCAAGATTGCGCCGTCGCCGTCAAGCGTGACGCCAAGTGTGATAGCTACTACGACAAAATTTACAGCCTAGAGCAAGAGCGCGAAAAAACCACGGGTTACTATAGTGCGGATGATTTGAAAAAAGAGTTGCTGGCGCTTTTGGAAGACAAAAATGCCATCCCATTCAACATGGTGGTGATCTCCGGTCACCATGAGCAAGGTTTTTACAGGGGCGAGTTAACTGACGCCAGAGTCAAAGAGTTCGTCGACATGATGGACGAAAGCCGCCCTCTGTACAGCAAGGTCAACACCGTGGTATTTTTGGGCTGTGAAACGGGCACCAAAGCGGTTTACAAAAACACTTTGCAGTCCATGTTTCCAGACGTGCCGGTGATTTTGGCCTCTGAAGACAATGCACCGACCCGCAACGAAGCGCGCAATTTGGCCTATATCAAGCAAGTCATGGCGATTCGCCCTAAGCTTTTAGCGGCTAAATCGGTCAAAGAAGTACAGCCGCTGTTTCAAAGTTTGCTTGCAAGGCATTGGCCTGCCAGTTTGCTGTGGAAGCAAAATGTCGTGTTTTTCAAAGAATCTACAGAGTTGCTTGTTGAGCCTGTCCTTTGAAGCCGCCATCGCAGCTTTCTCTCCGAATTTGCCTCTAGCGATTGGCTACAGCGGCGGCGCAGATTCCACCGCTTTGCTGCTAGCCTGTGCCCAAAAATGGCCAGGCCAAGTCAGCGCCATCCATATTCACCACGGTTTACAGGCAGCGGCAGATGATTTTGCAGCGCATAGCGAGGCATTTTGTCAGCGCATCAACGTGCCACTGACTGTCAAAAAAGTCGATGCCAAGTATGAGCTTGGCGAAAGCCCTGAAGCAGCGGCTAGACATGCCAGATACAGCGCATTTTCGAGTAAAAATATGCCTTTATATAGCGTATTTATTGACTATGCAGCTATTAAAAATATAGCATTGGCGCAACACGCTGACGACCAAGTTGAAACCCTGCTACTTGCCCTAAGTCGAGGCGCTGGTTTGCCCGGTTTGGCGGCGATGCCAGCAGCTTGGCAGCGTGATGGCATTCAGTACTACAGGCCGCTGTTACAAGTTTCCGCCGCTGAGATTCGGCGCTGGTTAGCAGCTCAAACCGAGTTCGGGCAGGGCGGCGCTCCCTTCGTGGAAGACCCGACGAACACCGATGAATCGTTCACCCGCAACCGCATCCGTGCCAAGCTCTTGCCCGCTTTGGACGCTGCATTCTCGCAGTTCAGAGACACCTTTGCCCGCAGCAGCAGCCACGCAGCTCAGGCGCAATTGCTTTTAAACGAAGTTGCTGTAGACGATCTGTTGAAAACTGGGAATTCCCCAAAAATTCAACAATTACAACAGCTTAGCGATGCAAGAATGGGCAACGCACTGCGGTTTTGGCTGAAAACAACGCACCAAACCACGCCCAGCACCGCGCAGCTAAAGCAGCTCATAGCTCAAATCAAGGTGTGCACCACGCGTGGACACAAAATTAACATCAAAGTCGGACGCGGCTTCGTTGAGCGCAAAGAGGCGTGCATTGATTGGTACAATCCCTAGGTTTTACTTTTCCAGTTCGCTTTTTAGTTCGTTCATTTCAAAAAATTCCTATGGCTTTGATAGTTCATAAATACGGCGGTACCTCCATGGGCTCGACAGAGCGCATTGCCTTGGTCGCCAAACGCGTTGCCAAATGGGCGCGCGCCGGTCACAAAATGGTCGTTGTCCCCAGCGCCATGAGTGGCGAAACCAACCGTTTGCTGGCTTTGGCAAAAGAGCTAGCCCCCGCTAAACCGGGCGACGCCTACAACCGCGAGCTCGACATGCTGGCCTCTACGGGTGAGCAAGCGTCGTCTGCTTTGTTGGCGATTGCCCTGCAGGCGGAAGGCCTGGAAGCCGTCAGCTACGCCGGCTGGCAAGTCGCCATCAAAACCAACAACGCCCACACCAAAGCACGCATCGAGTCGATTGACGACAAAAAAGTCCGCGCTGATTTAGATGCAGGTCGTGTTGTCATCGTCACCGGCTTTCAGGGCGTGGACGAGTTGGGCAACATCACCACGCTGGGTCGTGGTGGGTCTGACACGTCGGCAGTGGCAGTTGCTGCAGCGCTGAAGGCGGATGAGTGCTTGATTTACACCGACGTCGATGGCGTTTACACCACCGACCCGCGCGTCGTGCCCGAAGCGCGCCGTTTGCACACCGTCAGCTTTGAAGAAATGCTGGAAATGGCGTCCATGGGCTCCAAGGTGCTGCAAATCCGCTCGGTCGAGTTTGCGGGTAAATACAAGGTGAAAATGCGCGTGTTGTCCAGCTTCACGCCGTGGGATATTGATATTAACGAAGAGGCCGTGTCCGGCACTTTGATTACTTTTGAGGAAGATGAAGACATGGAACAAGCCGTCGTATCAGGTATCGCTTTCAACCGCGATGAAGCCAAAATTTCCGTGCTGGGCGTGCCAGACACCCCAGGCATTGCCTACAAAATCGTCGGTGCGGTGGCAGATGCCAACATAGAAATCGACATGATCATCCAAAACGTCAGCAAAGAAGGTAAAACCGACTTCAGCTTTACCGTGCACCGCAACGACTTCGCCAAAGCGGTCGATTTGTTGAACAGCAAAGTGATTGCTGTCTTGGGCGCGAAAGAAGTCGTGGGCGACGCGAAAATCTGCAAAGTCTCCATCGTCGGCATCGGCATGCGCAGCCACGTGGGCATCGCCAGCAAAATGTTCAGCTGCTTGGCAGAAGAGGGCATCAACATCCAGATGATTTCCACCTCAGAGATCAAAACATCGGTGGTGATTGACGAGAAATACATGGAACTCGCAGTGCGCGCGCTGCACAAGGTGTTTGGTTTGGACCAAGCTGTCGCCTAAACTTTTGTTTTGTTTGTGGTTTTTTGAAAGCCAATTTTAGAAATTGAACCCCAAGTCGTGAGATAATACGGCTGGATATCGAAGAAATTGCGATAAGTAGGAAACGTGACCGAGTGGCCGAAGGTGCTCCCCTGCTAAGGGAGTATGGGGTGTAGAGCCTCATCGAGAGTTCGAATCTCTCCGTTTCCG
>JAYWCQ010000197.1:0-8049 GCA_043780435.1 Polaromonas sp. | reverse complement strand
GCCCGGCGTGTTGATTCCGGTCATGAAAGACAGTGGCGCCAGCGTATTGAATGACGCCGTGGCCGTCACCCGCGCGGCAAGGTGTCGGCCCGCCAGATCAGTGAAGCCATCGGGTATCGACAGGATATCGCGATGGGGATTGAACAATCCTCAAGAGGGAAAGACCGGCATTCGAAGGCCGTTTCGTCCTTCGACGGTCTAGATGTCTGGTGCGGCTGGCGGGGATCGAACCCACGACCCTTGGCTTCGGAGGCCAATACTCTATCCACTGAGCTACAGCCGCATATGCTGATTAAAACGATCAACCACTAATTTTCGCACAGACTCAATGCGGACTTTAAGGCGTGCAACGAAATCGGCCTCGTAAAGGTAGTCGGTCCCGCCGACAATAGAATTCAGGACAGTTAGTAACCACCATCATTTGGCACCCTAACTGCATGCACAGAAGACCAACCGATTGCCTTAGGTGTTTATCGATAAGACTGACGATCCGTTTTTATCGCCGCATTCAAGCCTGTGCCCAATCTGTGCCCTGCCCGTGCCACGCTTGTGCCCGTTGTTACGATTTCCTTTTATGTAGTTTCTCAGATTTGACTATTGGCCTCGTGCCCTGACTTTTCAGCAGCGATCAACGCCATTTCACACGCAAATGCACGGTAAAAGTCATTCGACGCCCAGAGCCTTAAATACCGCATCCACCGGGTCCGAGTAGAAACTTGTTTGAAACTTGGCAAACAACTCGCCCGGCACCGTCGCGATGTCGGTCACGCTCGACATGGGCAGCAAGATGCGCTTAGCCCCGGCATCAAATGCCACCTGCATGCACTCTGCCAAGTTACGCACCTGCACGATGGTGCCGCCCAGGCTCATGTCGCCCAACACCGCCAATTGCGACTGCACCGGCTTGGCCAGTGCGGCCGATGACAGGGCGATGAAACTTGCCAGCGTCAGTGCTTGCGGGGTGCCGCTGTTTTGCAGCTCCACCAAATGGGTGTGGAAATCCCGCTCCCCCGGCTTGATGGATGCGCTGACGCGCGATGAGTTGGCTTTGAAATAGTCAAACGCCACGCGTACCGCCTCGCGCGGGGCCACGCCAGAGACGCTGGCTTTGCCGGAGCCAGGAATGGATTGAATCTCCAACCGGTAGATGCCCGGCATCTCCGACGACCCCATGCTGATGGTGTGCAGCGTGCCAGGATTCAGGCGACCTTCCGGCACCAGCGCCCCACCCGACTGCTCGGGCACGGTTACAAAGCGCTCGACGCCATCTTCTAGGTCGATGTAGCTGAAGTGAACGTCGTAGAACTCCATGCCACCTATTTTCTTGAGCTGCTCCTTGATGCGGCGTCGAACTTCCAGGGCGTATTCCAGGCACTTGCGTACCGAGTCCTTGGTGTATTCGCCGTTGGGGCAGACCAGTTTGAGCAGGCCTGAAGTTGTGCGGCGCACCGCAATGGTGTCGCGCTGGTTCAGGTTGTTGCCCAGCTTGAACCACTTGTCGATGGCATCGGCAAAACTTTGCTTGCGCATCTCGCGCAAGTACTCCGCCAGGTAATCAACAATCAGTCCGTACTGGTTGGTGAAAAACTCCGGCCGCATCTTCGGGATTTCCCAGCCCGGCACGTAGGCGTGAAAGCGGTCAAAAAAGGCCGAGTCAATCATCGCTTCTGGAAACGGTGCGAGCAGGTGCGAGGTTTTGACCAACGACTCTACGCTCTGGTTGATATTGCCCACAAACACCATGGCGGCGCTAGCGTTAATAGACTCCCTGCCCCGGCTAAACGAGCCTGAGGCCATGTAGTCCTTCATGATTTGCACGCCATCGTGGTCTTTGAAGTTGATACCGGCCACCTCGTCAAACGCCACCACGTCCCACAAACCGACCAGGCCCACTTTGCGTGCGCCCATGTTGTAAAACAGGTTCGCCACGGTAGTCTGCCCGCCAGACACCAAAATGCTGTTCGGGCTGATTTCCTTGTAGATGTGGCTTTTACCGGTGCCGCGCGGGCCCAGCTCGCAGAAGTTGTAGTTGTTTTCCACCAGCGGCACCATGCGCGCCAGCAGGTGCCACTTGACCCGCTCCTTGAAGTGGCTGGGCTCCATGCCGGTCGAGCGAATCAGCGCATCAATCCACTGCTCATCCGTGAACGACTTGCGCGCCTCGAACAGCGCGGTCATGTCCATGTTGGGCATCTGGATGGGTTTGAGCTCCGTCACCGAGAATGGCGACCCCTTCTGGTCCTCCTCAAAGTGGTATTTCAGGGTGACGATGCACCAGATGCCGCCGACCAGCAGCTTCTCGAACTGGCGCACATAGGAGTCAGAAATCTCGGCGTTTTTGACGCCCAGATTGGACAGCAAAGCCTCGTACACATCGCGCTTTTCGTTGAGCTTGACGGTCACCTTGTCGATGACCTTGTAGGTGCCGCTTTCGCGTACCTTGGATTTGACCTTCTCGGCTTCATCCGGACGCACGTAGTTTTCCGTCAATATGCGCTTGACGTTGACCAATCCGGCTTGAATGACCGCTTCATCATTGCTCGCACAGTACATGCCCAACAGATACTCCAGCACATAGACCGGGACGTTCGCCCCCTCTTTAATCAGCTTGGTCAGGTCTTTGCGCACCACCTTGCCCGCAAAGTGGGTATTGAGCAAATCATCCAGGCTGGTGTCTGCCAAGGCATCTTGGGCTGTCGTTGTAGTCGTCATTTCAATTCTCAGAAATCGTTGCCAAAGGCCAGGTCTACCTTGATGGACAGCCGAAGCACTTCCACCTTGCTCACGGCATCCCGCATGACCAGGTCATAGCGTTTGTGGGGGTCATGCGCACCTGCCAAAACCGTCAGGAAAACCGAACGCTTGCGCTCGTCGAGCAACTGCGAGGTACTGTCAAAGGTGAGGGACTGCACGTCGCTGATGGCCTTGTCCTGGTCCGAACTATCTCGCAGCGAGACCACCACCGAGCGTGCCAGCACCCGCTCGGATACGGCATCGGTCTGGATGAACTCAAAACGCTGCGTGTTGGTCACCACCTTGTTAACTGCGCCCAACAGGCTCACGCTAACGTATTTGGTTTTGGCGTGGTCTGCCTCGCTCTCACGCACCGTGATGACGGGCACCACAATCTCCTGCGGCATGGCACTGCCGTGAACAAAGCGCGCGCCCCCGGCAAAGTGGAACCGGCTGGCCCCCTTGGGTACCCAAAAGTCCAGACTTCCGTCAGGGGTGGTGCCGGCAGTCACCGCCGTGTTGCCTGACCATGCTTTAGATGTCGGGCCCAAATTCCGGCCAATCAGGTAACGCTTCTTGGCCTTCAATGTTCCAGCGGGTTTGTCGTCCAGCGTGGACTTGTCCGACTCAGCCAGCGCCGATTCCTGGTAGATAAAGCCATGGTCAGCCGTGACCAGCACGGTCGAGCCATTGAGCGAATTGATGATGAAACCCACCACGCTGGAGAGTTCCAGCACGGTTTGCGCCGCGGCTTCGAAGGTCTTGGTCTCGGACGACTGTTTGTCGCCCGTCATGTCGATGCGATCGTGGTAGATGTAAATCAAGCGCTGGTCGCGCACCAGTTCGCGCCCCTTGTCCTTGCCGAGCGCCATCAGGTCTTCGGCCTTGACCGCAATGCCGCCGAAGCGCTGCAAGTGTTCTTTACGCTGCTCCAACGTGGCCACGGTATGGCCATCGGCCAGCACATCTAGGTTGACGCTCTCTTTGTACGCGAGGGTCTGGTGCGGCAACAGCGCAGCCATGCCCAGCGCGGTGTAGCTGGGCAACACGCCCAGCATGCCGTCGAGCGACGCCTTGAAGCGGCTCTTGCTGTTGGTGTGTTGTACCAGCTCCTGGGCAACCTCGAACCGGAACGCGTCGGAAATCAGCACGAACACCCGTTTCACACCGCCGTCAAACAGCGGCAGCACCTTACGTTCGTAAAACGCCTGCTGCGGCGTCACCTCAGGCAGCTTCCAATGGGTGAGCAAGCCCTGAGGACCTTCTATGACTTTGGACCAGGCTGTGCTTAACTGCGGAATGAACCAGCCCGAGTACACCCCTTCAATCGTTGCACGCAACTCATGCAGCACAGCCCAACCCGTGGGCTCCACCGCATCGGCTGCTGTGTGAAAGTGGCGGTACAGCTGGTCAAAGCGAAACAGCTCATCGCGGTACTGGGCAAAGGCAGTGCCGGCATCGACAAAACTGAAGCCAGCAGCGTGCGTCGATTTCAGGCTGAAAAAGTCGGCGGCGGCCGTTAATGCGTCGTAACACGCAGCCAAGGCCCGGGTGCGGTCGTTGGCACTGGCCAGCAGCGGATTGGCCCAATGCCCATCGCGGCGGCGCGCCATCAGAGCTCGCACCACGTCCATGTTGGCGCCGCCACCGGCGACGATGCGTTTTTTGAGGTCTTGCACGACACGCAGCTCAACGTCTTCGAACGTCATGCATTCCACCAGTTGCTCAGCTGACTGGCCTGACAACAAATTCACCAGGTCCAGCTCGTTGGCCACTGCCTGTGCAATTGCGTTGTAATTTCCGAATTGCGCAATGTCCGAGCGCCAACGGCCCACAAACACCGATGCATTGGCGGCCAGGGTGCGGTCCGGCAATACAAAATGCGCCAACTGGCGGGGTGCGTCGCCCTGCAGGCTCCGGCAAAAGTCCGTCACCAGAATGCGCAGCAACAAGTCGCGCAGTGTGGGATTGGTATCTGAATAACCCAGCTGAAGTTGCACCAGTTCCCAGAACGCCGGGGTCAAATCGTTGGCGGCAATGTCTTGCCATGCTTTGGGCTGGGCTGACAGGTCGGCCACACCATCCACCACCACGGCACCGTAAAGGCGCTGCAATATGGCGAACAACTCGGGTTGGTCGGCACGCGTCAGCACCGCCAGCATCTTGCGGTCCAGGTCCTTTGCGTTGTCGCCCGGCAGCACCAGGCGCTTGAGGCGGTCCACACGGTCCTTGGCGCGTAGAAACTTGGTGCGCTCTTTCAGGTGGTGCCGCAACCCTTGCGTGGTCAGGCCCAGGTCTTCCAGCAGGATGGAGGTGGAATCGGCCCGAAATGACTTACTGCGCATGCGCACATCCAGCAGCCAGTCTTTGGTGGGTTCCGGTTCGGGCTTGGCGCTGTAGAGCAGCCAGCGCTGATTCGGTGTGCGTTCGATGTCGAGTTTGACCCGCAGTGCCGGGGTATCGTCCAGCCGAATCAAGTGCACGCCGTCGAGTTGCAGACCGTCTACGGCAGAGGCGAATTCGGCTTCCACGTCATGCCAGAACACTACCGGGTGGCTGGCAAAAAGAGAGGTCAAACTGTCAAAAAGGCGTTGCTGACTCATTAAATCTTCTTCTGTTTTTATCGCCATTCAGCGATGAGGCCGACGCGCTCCATTCTGTTTCTTCTCAAGCCAGATCTGGAGCGGTCTTTATGAATTACTCAACGATGGCGGTAATTTCGTTCAGCAGGTCGGCCAGTGGCTTGGCGTTGCCGTTAAAGCTGGCAATCATTACCTCGTACATCCGGGGCTGATCCACTGTCTCAAAATCGATAAAGTAGCCCGCCTGCTCAGCCAATTGGGCGCAAAACAAACGCTGCGCGCGGCCATTGCCTTCACGAAACGGATGTGCTGCGTTGATTTCACTCATGTAAAACGCCAGCCGCGCTACAAAACGATCCGGCTCCATGCCCCAGAGAAAGTTCTCCGTAGTCAAGCCTTGCAGCTGCGCGCCAAGGTAACTTTCAATCAAGCCAAAATTTGCAAATCGACTTGCACCCCGACTGATGTCGACCGTACGCAGCTCACCGGCCCAGTCATACACATCCTGGAACATATAACCATGAATGGCACAGAGATGTTTGAGGTCAAACGTGCCCTGAAGGGGGCTGGTGCTCAGCTCCAGCATCCGCACAGCACTGACATCGGCCTCAAACGCATCCAAAGCCGCTTGGTCACGAAGGTCAGCCTTGTTACGCAGAACCTCGGTGCCGGGGTAGACGTAAGAGTCAGACCCGTCGTAGCGCGACATGGTGACGAATGACGTCCTGAAGTACGTTGGCGGTGGTCTTCTGGCCTGTCAGGCAAGCATTCATGCCCTTGACAACGTAGTCGCCTGGGGTCAATTGCTCAATGCGCAATGAAGCCAGGACATTGCCGACAGCCTTGCTGCGAACGGTTTGTTTGCTGATTTTTTTCATTTCAATCCTCAATTCACAAAACAAAACTGAACCTCTTTCATAGCTTAGCCTTTTTGACCAGCCTGTTCCACTGCATGCTCACTCATCCCCTGCCCCACCTGTCACAGCCTTTACCTCGGCCAGCAAATCCCCAAACTTGCCGTAGTTCACCTTCACCCCATCATCCAGATCCAGGGTGATGCGCATGTCGGCGTAGTGGCGGAGTTGTTCGTCGTAGGCCAGTAGCTCTACGTGCTTTTTCTTTAGCTTTTCAACTTCTTTGGCCAGTTTGTTGCGAGCGGCGGTGCTGCTGGCGGCGATCGCGTCTTTTTGCAGCATGTCGATGCGGGACTGGATTTTGCCGGTGAGGGGCACGACGTATTCGGCGCGCAGGCGGGCGAGTGTGCTTTCGTTGTAGCGGTGCAGATAGACCAGGGCCTGGAAGGCAGAGTGTTTACCGCTGCTGAACAGCCAGTAGATCGGGCGCTTTTTGTAGGTTTGCAGGTGGTCTTTGAAGAACTTGTCGGCCATGTAGCGGCGGATGGTTTCGTCCGGGGTTTCTGACGCTTTGGTGCCCAGGCTCTCAGCCAGCCAGGCCATGTTTTCTTCTAGGGTGCCCTGCCCCCAGACGGCGCGCAGGAATTCGCGGATGCGGCTGGGCGCGTCGTCGGCAAACCAGAGCTCGTCGGTGATGGGGACGATGCCGTCGGCATCAGCGGTAAAGGTGGCGTAGCGACCAGGCTCGAAACCGACGTTGCCCGCGTGGGCGTAGATCAGGCCGGGCTCGTCGAGGCTGTAGCGGCCCATCATGCAGCCGATGGCGTAGGAGATCAGGCGCTGGCAGTCTTTTTCGCGGTCGGCTCGGACCAGGGTGATTTGAGATTCGGGGACTTCGGGGGAGAGTTCGTCTTGAAGGCCATAGGCTTTAATGAAGATGCGATTGTTTTCAGTTTCGAGGCTTAGACAGTTAGCGAATCTTTCAGACGCTTTGGTAGCCCACAACTCCCATGATGACTTTAAATTGTCAGATTTATTATTTAAAATAAATGGCCGTACAAAATCCCAAGCATTTTCAAATTCATTCCAATCGTCTTTGGTAATTTGAATGCATTGTATAGCATTGACATTTACAACATCTGCTTCGATTCTTTCTACAGGAATTGCAGCAACATCTTCAATATTAATGTTGAGAGTGGGATTTACGGCATCCATAAAATGCGCTGCCACGCTTGACATTAATAACGCCCCGATCCAATAGCGATCTTTCTCTTCAGGAAAGATACAGGATCCACCAGTCCCGAAAATGCATCCGCGATCGAACACCCGCACTCCAAAGAAAGAAGAACTTACCGCTGTCCATGTAATTCCCGCTGAGAAGTAGAAAGATTCATTCGAAATCTTCCATCCTAAGTTGTCCCAAGATAGTTGGGGATAGTTTTCCAAAGTGTTTTTCTTAATTTCATATCCATCTTGCTCCCAGTTAACCACCCAATCTAAGTTTCCGTACCACTTTCGGAAATCACCACCTTTTAAAAAAGGAAACCACTTTGCGTTTGATCGTTTAGCGTCCTCGCGGCTATGTGCGATTGAATTGAACTTGCCGACATCGACTTCATGCCAATATCGTAGAAATCTTGCGTTGTCACCTGTTCTCATACCGACTCTTGGTTTTGAAATATCACCAAGTTTTGGATTGCGTTCAAAAGCTGCTAACGCAGGTTGAGTCATCCAATACGCGACTGGATTACCTGGTATTTTTTTAAAATTTCTTTGGTTGGTAGCGTAATGCCAGCCGCAGTTAGTATCTTTGATCGCTTCAAGTGTTTTTGGACCTTGCAGTTCTGATCCACGAAAATTAGATAAGCGAATATACGAAC
>JAYWCQ010000196.1:0-4982 GCA_043780435.1 Polaromonas sp. | reverse complement strand
TGAACGTTTTGGCTTCAATGACAGCGCATCGTCCGTCATTGTGATGAACAACCGCGTCGAAGTGTGTGACGACGTCCGTTTTGGCGGTCAATGCACGGTGCTGCGCCCTGGGCGTTATCCCTCATTCAGTGCCATGGGCATCAATGACCGTGTTTTGTCCATTCGCATCATTGGTGACAACTCACGCTTTGATGAAGACCGTTATGCACCACCCACCTACCCCGTGTATGACAACCGTCGTCGCGGTGGAGAAGGCATCTATGAAGCAACGGTAACATCTGTTCGTGCCGTGCTTGGCTCGCCGACACAGCGCTGCTGGCTTGAGCGTGAACAAGTCGTTCAAGACACAGGTGGCGCAAACGCTGGTGCCGTGATCGCGGGTACGCTTTTAGGTGGTATTTTGGGTCACCAAGTAGGCGGTGGACGCGGTAAAGATCTCGCCACCGTAGGCGGTGCGATTGCAGGTGCGACTTTGGGGTCGAACTTGGGCAGCAACAACGGCGGCCAGCAGGTGGTCACCCAAAACGTGCAGCGTTGTACCACCACACCAGCGCAGACACGACCAGAATACTGGGATGTGACCTACTCGTTTCGCAATGTCGAACATCGGATTCAAATGACCACGCCTCCAGGTCGCACGATCTCGGTCAACCGTGCGGGTGAGCCACGCTCTTAGTTCACAGTTAGACGACCTGAAAATAGTCGAAAAATCTGATATGAAGGCGTGCAAGCTAAAGCTTACACGCCTTCGTCACTTTAGCTTACAAAGCGGACATGATTCAACAACCACAGTTAGAATTGTTACAGAGTGAAGCAATGTGAAAATTAAAACCTATATCGTCGAAGACAGCCCAACCATAAGGGATAACTTGATTGCCACGCTGGAAGAGCTGACAGATGTCACCACCATTGGCACGGCTGAAACTGAAAACGAAGGCGCTGCTTGGTTAACAAACAGCAACAACACATGGAATTTAGCGATTGTTGACCTCTTCCTCAAGCAAGGCACGGGTTTGGGTGTGGCGTACGCTTGCAAAAATCGCATGCCCAATCAAAAAGTCATTGTTTTGAGCAACTATGCTACGCCAGATGTCCGCAAGCAATGTGCGCTACTGGGTGCAGATGCCGTGTTTGATAAATCGACAGAGATTGAGCAACTACTTGAATATTGCGTCAACTTCAACCAGTCTTAAAGATGTGGCAATGATTTTGAGACTATCAATTGTTCAACTAATCAATCAACTTGTGCTTGAGCGCGTAGTAGGTCAAATCACTGTTGGTCGCCAGAGACATTTTTTCCATCACCCGGCTTCTATACGTGCTCACGGTTTTGACGCTCAGCGACAGAGATGTCGCAATGTCACCAGCGGTATCACCTTTTGCAAGCTTCAAAAACACTTGAAATTCACGCTCAGACAACAGCTCATGCGCTTGCAAATTGCCAGGCTTGCTCAGCTGCTGCGCCAGCAGCTCAGCCACAGCAGGTGTGATAAATCGTTTGCCCAACGCGATAACGCGTATGGCTTCGACAATTTCAGCTGGCTCACAGGCTTTGTTCAAGTAGCCACTAGCACCCTGACGAATCAAGTTCACGGCGTAATGCTCTTCGGGGTAGCCGCTCAAAATCAAAATACCCACGTCGGGCGCTTTGGCACGAATCATCGCCAATGCATCAATGCCACTTTGGCCGGGCATGGATAAATCCATGATCAACACATCCAGCTCAACGTTGCGCACCAAATCAATGGCTTCTCTGCCACTTGCAGCTTCGCCCATGACGCGCAAATCCACAAAATCGGCAAAGAACTGCGTAAGTCCTGAGCGCACAATAGCATGGTCGTCAACAATTCCAATATTTATCATTTCTAGGCTTTCAAGCTTGCAATATTTGCATACGCCCATTATTGACGCAATTGAGCAAGCCGTGTAAGGAGAATTGAAATGCAGAAATTTGTATTCCCCAAAATAAGCACCAGCATGCTGCTGGCAGTCATGGTTGTTGGTGTTCTATTTTTTATCAACGATCAAAATTTTGACCGTTCGACCGCAGCTACGCATCAAATTGAAGAATCCACAAAAACACTGGCTGTTTTGAATAAGCTGCAAAGTCAATTGATCGATGCTGAAACTGGCCAACGAGGCTATTTGTTCAGCGGCAACGTGCAGTACTTAGAACCCTACACAAACGCCGCCAACGACGTCAACAAATCGCTTGATATATTGCACGAATTAGTTGCACGAATGCCCAAAGAAGCTTCCATTTATGAGCTAATGGGACGGCATATTTCACGCAAACTGGCAGAGCTAGATTTGACGGTGCGCATGCGAAAAGATGGCAACCAGGATGCATGGAAATATGTAGTAGAGACTGATATTGGTAAACTTCAAATGGAGTCAATTCGTCAACACATACTTGAATTGACCAATATTTCAGAAGCAAAAGTAATTATTGCGAAAAGCCAAATACAAAGCACTTTGGTTATTTCACGTATAGGTATTGTCTTGTTTGCCATGACGGGGCTTTTAGTCTTTTACCTGTATCTTCGGCAAAACACTGTTTTGGTAGATACATCATTTCGTGAACATGAAGCTCTGCAACGCGAAAGCGATCAATTAGAGTCAATGGTCAAAGAACGTACAGACAACCTCGCGAAGCTAGCCACGCATTTGCAAAATACCCGTGAAGAGGAACGGGGCAACTTGGCACGTGCGCTGCATGATGAATTTGGCTCCCTACTCACCGCTGCAAAACTTGATGTAGCACGACTGAAATCACAGCTATCAAGCGTCATGCCCGATACTGAAACGCGTTTGTCACACCTCAATAGCACGCTAAACAACATCATTGTGATGACTCGCACGATTGTTGAAAATTTGCGTCCGTCGTCGTTGACACATTTGGGTTTAACCTCATCACTAGAAATATTAGCCCGCGAATTTGAAAAACAACACAATTTAACGACCACTGTCGACTTAGATAATGTCGAAATCAGTGACCACATACAACTGGCGGTTTATCGGCTCGTGCAAGAGTCGTTAACCAATATAAGCAAGTACGCGAAGGCAAAAAACGTCACTTTAAGTTTGCAAAATTTTGACACCTATTTTTCAGTACAAGTGAACGACGACGGTGTGGGTTTTGAGAAAAATAAAGTTGACGGAACACACCACGGCTTGCTAGGAATGCAGCACCGTATTGAAGCGCTGGGCGGAAAACTGGTTATCACCTCCACACCGGGTAATGGCACACTTATTTTGGCCAGAATTCCCAAAATTCAACCTGGTAACAAGTAACGCAAAAGTAACGCAAACTTGGTTTTAAATGTAGCTTCACATGTAGGCCTTCGCCTACAACGCTGCCTCACAAATTCTGACGTGCGTAAAAGACAAAGGCTGATTTCACCACACAACAAACTAGCATAACCTTGGTACAGGTTGAGTGAAAAGTATTTCAACAAGAAATCACTTTCATTTCAGCCGTATCAAGGAGTTGTTATGTTGCACTATTCAGTCGTATTTTTGGTCATCGCATTGGTTGCGGCCATCTTTGGTTTCGGCGGAATCGCTGCGGGCGCTGTCGAGATCGCCAAAATACTGTTCGTCATTTTCGCCATCATGGCTGTGGTCACTTTTGTGGTCAGCCTGCTCAAAAAGTAATTTGTAAATCTATTAATAACCAATTAGGAAACCCCCATGAACATTCTTCACTCAAAAACCCCAAATGACGCGATGGACAATCTCCGTCAAACCTCAGAAGCCATGATGCAATCAGCTGAGCAAGCTGTAGACTCAACGGCAGCAAAAGCTGGCGAAGCGTTGCACAGCCGTATCGACCCTATGGTAGACAAGATGGCCGTCACCGCCCAAAAGTTGGCGAGACAAAGCATGGACATGGCATCAGATGCCAAAGAATACGCACAACACGCCATGAACCGCGCTTCCAAGGTATCGACGCAATATGTGTCTGAGCAACCCGTTCGCTCCGTACTGATAGCGGCCGCAGTCGGCGCTGCAGTCGCGGTGTTGATCACATCGATGCGTTCACACAACGATGTTCGCCGCTACTAAGCCTTAATTCAAATAAAGGCGCACAGCATGCATCCGTTTTGTTTCACCATTATTCGACGCCCAGATTTGGTCGTCGATCATCTGAGCGCGTATGCAGCATTGCTCCAGCAGGAAGCCAGTCAAGCAAGTCAAACGCTGATAAACCGCGTGTTGATTTGGTGCATAGCCGTTCTGTCAGCAGCAATTTGTGTGGTTTTATCAGGTACAGCATTGATGCTGGGTGTTTTACACAACCAATTTCACTGGGTATTGGTGGCTGTGCCTGGGGCTTTGGCGCTTTGTGCGTTGGGCGCTTTCGCATGGACTAGGCAACCCGTTTTTGCTGACCATTTCAGCAACATCAAATCACAGCTTTTAAGTGATGCATCAGCGCTGCGAACAGCCGCGGGTCATAAAGTGCAATGAGGCCTGATATGACGACAAATCCAATATTAACGCCGCAAGAAAGACTGTCTAACAGTCGCTCTGAAATCGCTAATTTTATGCAACACAACAACCAGATTTTGGATATCTTGAAACCAGTGGTCGCAAGCTACGCCAAGTCTGATCCGATAAAAACACTGGGCATTGCCGCAGGTCTAGGTGCAGCAATCATTGTTTTCAAGCCGTGGCGCTTGATCAGCATAGGTGGTTTGCTTGCTGTGCTGAAGTCACGCATGTGAGGCTCAAGGTTTTCAAAAATTACAGCTCGTCAATAGGTGTGGTGCCATTGATTGACAAGCTTTTTGCAATCAGCACCAAGTCAGTTTTACTTTAATTCAGGAGATATAACCATGAAATACGCACGCGCACTTCTATTCGCTACTTTAGCTGGTATCACTATCATCAGCAGCACGGGCTGCGCCGTAGGCCGTGGGCAAGAGTCTATGGGTGCTTTTGTTGACGATACAGGTATCACAACTGTTGTTAAAGCA
>JAYWCQ010000195.1:0-5007 GCA_043780435.1 Polaromonas sp. | reverse complement strand
CGTAGATGCCCACATCCCGCTGCAACGCCTGGTCGCCATCACCGGTGTCAGCGGCTCCGGCAAATCAACCTTAGCCCGCGACGTGCTGCTGGCCAACGTGCAAACCGTCGTCCAAAAGCGCAGCACTAAAGCAGGCCGCGATGCCATGGCAGCGGGCGAGAAGATCACATGGATCGGCTGCAAAGAAGTCACCGGCTATGAAACGGTTGACCGCGTGCTCGAAGTTGACCAAACCCCGATCGGCAAAACCCCACGCAGTTGCCCCGCCACCTACATCGGCTTTTGGGACATCATCCGCAAGCTTTTCGCGGACACGCTAGAGGCCAAAGCGCGCGGCTATGCGGCCAATCGCTTCAGTTTCAACACCGGCGAAGGCCGCTGCCCCGGTTGCGAAGGCCAGGGCATCCGCACCATCGCCATGAGCTTTTTGCCCGATGTGAAAGTGTTATGCGAAACCTGTCGTGGCGCGCGCTTCAACCCCGAGACGCTGGCCGTCACCTGGCGCGGCAAAAACATCGGCGACGTGCTGCAGATGGAAGTGGACGAGGCGGTGCAGTTTTTTGCTGCCATGCCCAACATCAGCCACCCGCTGCAACTGCTCAAAGACGTGGGCTTGGGTTATTTGACGCTGGGCCAGCCCTCACCGACCCTCAGCGGCGGCGAGGCGCAGCGCATCAAGTTGGTGACGGAGCTGAGCAAAGTGCGCGACGACATCACCCGTCGTGGCCAAAAAGCGCCGCACACCCTGTACGTGCTGGACGAGCCGACGGTGGGCCTGCATATGGCGGATGTGGAAAAACTCATCCACGTGCTGCATCGCCTCGTGAACGGCGGCCACAGCGTGGTGGTGATTGAGCACGATCTGGACGTGATCGCCGAGGCCGACTGGGTGATTGACCTGGGTCCCGACGGCGGCAAAGCCGGCGGTCAGGTCGTGGCGGCGACGACACCCGAAGGCGTGGTCAAGCTGAAAACCCACACGGGGGTGGCTTTGAAGGCGGTTTTAGCGAGGAAGTAAACGAGAAAGTAGGCTAAGTTCGGGGAGGGTTACGGATTCACGTAACTCCCCGACTTGCCGCCATGCTTCTCCAGCACCCGCACATCGGTCATCGTCATGCCTCGGTCGACGGCTTTGCACATGTCGTAGATCGTGAGCAGGGCGACCTGCACGGCGGTCAGGGCTTCCATCTCTACGCCGGTCTGGCCGACGGTTTCTACGGTGGCGGTGCAGATGATGGATGGAAGTTTCTCTGAAATAGTGCTATTTTCTTCTGTATCCAGCGTATTTATTGCCTGAGATGCTTTGAAATTAATAGCAACTCGGGTCAAAGCCAACGGGTGGCACAGCGGGATCAAATCACTGGTTTTCTTCGCGCCCTGAATGCCGGCAATCCGCGCAATACCTAAAACATCGCCTTTTTTGGCTGTTCCCGCTTCAATCAACGCAAAGGTCGCTGGTAACATGGTGATGCGGCCTTGGGCGACTGCGATGCGGTGCGTCGCGGCCTTGGCGGCGACGTCGACCATGTGGGCTTGGCCTTGGGCGTCAAAATGGGTCAAATGTGAGGATGGGGTAGTCATAAATTGAGTCGCTGAAAAGTAGTTTGTCACAAAAATTCACGCAAACTTTGCACATATTTCGTCAAATAGGTGCGAAACCAAGCTGTGTATACGTCATCATAAGGGTTGTGAAGCCAATTTTTAACAATCGCTTGATTCAACATCCAACTCAAAAGTCAGTTCAAAAACACAAGCTGGCCATCGCTGTCTTGTTATTGTTGGGTTTGGCGAGTCCCAGTTTGACACTAGGGCAATCTACAAAAGCAGCCAGCGCCAAATCCACCCCGCTTTTGGGCGTCGGTGAAGACGGCGACTTGTCCTTAGGCGCTGAGCGGCGCATGGGCGACGCGATTGCCAAGCAAATCTACCGCGACCCTGATTATTTGGACGATCCGCTGCTGAACGAGTACGTAGACGGCATTTGGCAGTCGCTCCTGAAAGCTGCCCGCGCCAAAGGCGAGTTAACACCTGAGATGGACGAACGCTTTGCTTGGCGTGTCATGCTGGCGCGTGACCGCACGGTCAACGCGTTTGCGCTGCCGGGTGGGTATTTTGGCGTGCATTTGGGGCTGATTGGGCTGGTGGCGAATCAAGACGAGCTAGCGTCTGTATTGGCGCATGAGCTCACTCATGTCACCCAGCGGCACATTTCGCGCTCTATCAGCCGGCAAGGGCGGCAAACGCCGGTAATGATTGCAGCGATGATTTTGGGTGCAGTGGCTGCACGGAACAACACTGAAGCTTTGAACGCTGTCATTACTGGTTCGCAAGCCGTGGCGATACAAGGCCAGCTCAACTTTTCGCGCGACATGGAACGCGAGGCAGATCGACTCGGGCTGGGGCTGATGCAGCCGGCTGGCTTTGCACCGCAGGGTTTTGTGGGCATGTTTGAGAAACTGCAACAGTCCGCACGCTTGAGCGACAGCGGCAATTTCCCCTACCTGCGTAGCCACCCGATGACGACAGAGCGCATGGGCGACATGCAGCAGCGCTTGCTCATTCAGCAACACATGGCGAAATTTGCACCGCAGAGCGAGCCCACTTTGCAGCTCGCCATGATGGGCGCCCGCGCCCGCGTGCTCGCCGACCCAGGCGTCGATGTGCTGCGTTTATGGGCGGCCGAGCCGCAAGCGGCGGGTTTTAGCAACTTTTCAAAAGCGCGCCAAGTCGCCAGTTTGTACGCTGCTATTTTGGCGAATATCAAGCTGCGCGACTTTGCCCGAGCAAATGTGCAAAAAGACAGGCTAAATATGGCTGTAGCCGGCGATTTATTTTCCTTAAAAGCTACTAAATTAATAGCAATTGAGTTGCAGTTGGCGACGAATAACCCGGAAGCTGCATTAGCTCTGCTGCCTTTCAATGCCACTGGCAATCGTTTAAGCCGACCAGAATTGTTCGCCCAGTCGCAGGTGCAAATTGCCAACAAACAGGCAGACCAAGCCGTACAAAACCTGCAAACCTGGGTGGCTGTGCACCCAACGGATTCACCCGCTTGGCAGCTTTTAGCCAGCAGCTACAACGCAGCCGGGCAGCCGTTGCGTGCGATTCGGGCAGACGCAGAAGCACAAGTTGCGCTGTTGGACTACACCGCCGCCTTAGACCGCTTCAAAGCCGCGCAAGACAGGGTCAGGAATGGAAGTGCGGCTGCGAATACGGGGCGCGACTACATGGAAGAGTCCATCATCGACGTGCGCACCCGCCAAGTGCAGGAGCTGCTGAAGCAGCAGATCAAAGACGAGAAAGAGGCTAAATAAGAGGAGGAATAGCTCGAAAAGAAGTACTTATTTCTTAGAAAACAAGCTATCCACAGCCGTGTTGATCAAATAGCTCAAAATCGAGTAAAGCACCGAACCAATCAGCGCGGCGGTGAAACCGGTGACGTTGAATCCGTCCAACAGCGACGCAGCGCCCCAAAACATCAGCGCATTGATGACGAAAAGGAATAAACCTACGGTGATGACGGTGACGGGCAGCGTCAAAATCACCAACAGTGGTTTCACGAAGGTGTTGAGCAAGCCGATGACGAAAGCGGCAATCAGCGCGGCTTGGTAGCCATTCAGCGTGACGCCATCGTAAACATAAGCAACATAGAGGAGGGCGGCGGCTAAAAGTAGCCATCTGAGTAGAAGTTTCATACAGCTATGTTACTAGATTTAGACTACTTTTCGAAGTCATTTGAACGGTTTGGCAATTTGCGCTATGATTGCCGAATACTGAGTTTTTATACATATATATGATTGATTCGTTGTTTGATTAATTATTTGATTTCTAGCGCAAAATAACCGTGAAAGCCGTCCTACACATCACCGACATAGAAGCTGCCATCAACTACTGGCGCGAGCGCAGTCCTTCGCCCGATGGCATCACCCTGTGCCCAGAGCTGCGGGCGCTGGCTGAGGTGTATGCCTTGATGGTCTTCTATCGCCAAGACACCGCCGCTGCAGACGGCTTCCCGCCCAAAGCCATGGCTGCATGGCTGGCTTGGTACGACACCACGCCAGACACGCCTTGCATCGCCATCTGCTCCACCAGCCAAGGCGATGCGGACTGCAAAGGTTGCGGCCGCACTTTTGAAGAAGTGCAGCACTGGCCGGGTATGACGCCGGTAGAAAAGCGCGACACCTGGCACCGCATCACGCTGGAAAGCACTTCTTGGCGATTCAACACTTACGCAGAGCGGGCGGCAGAAGGTAAGTAGGCGCGATTTTCATAGGCGGGCAATCCGATCCGTCTGTAGCTGATGCCGCTACTGATCGAAATCCAAGTCAGTACGCAATCAGAATTACATTTTATTTCTATGCTTACATTTTGGAGTACGGTAATACATTGGAATTTTAAAAGTGTTTTAAATAGTTTTCGTTGATTGTTGCGCCACGTAATAAGTCCTATTTCGCTATTTTTTTAGGAGCAATTTCTACGTATCAATAATGTGAATATTACCTCTGTATTGGGTATTGATCTTTGCCAACTACGGTATCAAAATTACTACAAATGTTGCAGCTTAAGTGGTGAATTTAATTCTTAAATGCACATTTAAAAGTGCTGCAAAGATTGATCAACCTATTAGGAGTAAACCATGAGTACAAAAAACCACACTGCTGCATCTGGCGTCAGCAAGTTGCTGAGTTCGTTGATGATCGCTGGCTCGTTCGTGACGCCCGCCGTGGCGTTGTTCACTGGGGTAATGCCGCTATCTGCATTTGCAGCAGGTGGTGAAACTTCTAATACAGGTTGTAATGGTGTAGGTAATGGAAATTCACCATGCACAGGAGCCACTGGCCCAATAGGCCCAATAGGCCCAATAGGCCCAACAGGCGCAACAGGCGCAACAGGCGCAACCGGCGCAACCCCCCCGTGTCAGAATAGTTGTCGCCCCACTAAGATTGCGGAGTACCCGCAAAGGAGCGCCATTTATGACCAGAAACATTCATTCCATTGAATTCCAAG
>JAYWCQ010000194.1:0-11257 GCA_043780435.1 Polaromonas sp. | reverse complement strand
CTCGGGCAGCCAAGCTTGGAAAGAGTCCGACACGCCATCGCCGCTGAGTGTGTACGGCCAAACCAAGTGGGAAGGCGAGCAAGCCGTGGCGGCAAACTGCGCCAAGCACTTGATTTTCAGAACCAGCTGGGTGTATGCAGCACGGGGCGGCAATTTTGCCAAAACAATGTTGCGCTTGGCCAAAGAGCGTGATAGCTTGAACGTGATTGACGACCAAATTGGTGCGCCCACGGGGGCAGATTTGCTGGCGGATATCACTGCGCTGGCCTTGCAACGCGTTCAAACGCAGCCTGACTTGGCAGGTTTGTACCACTTGGTTGCCAGTGGTTATACATCGTGGCATGGCTATGCGGCGCTGGTGATTGAACATGCAAGAAACGCAGGTATTGACATCAAGACAGCTCAAAATGCTATTCATAAAATAGCTACTCAGGCATATCCTACGCCGGCTAGACGACCTTTAAACTCTAAATTAGACACTTTGAAACTGCAAACTGCGTTTAACTTGTATTTGCCACCCTGGCAGCAGGGTGTGGCGCGGATGCTGACAGAAATTTTATAAAAACTTATCTATAAACGTATCACTAGCTATGACTTCACCAACTGCTAAACATCAAACCTCCCGCAAAGGCATCATCTTGGCTGGTGGCTCCGGTACGCGCTTACACCCTGCCACATTGGCACTTAGCAAGCAATTGCTGCCTGTGTACGACAAGCCGATGATTTACTACCCACTCAGCACCTTGATGTTGGCGGGAATACGCGATGTGCTCATCATCAGCACGCCGCAAGACACACCCCGTTTTCAGCAGCTCTTGGGCGACGGCAGCCAATGGGGCATGAATTTGCAATACGCGGTGCAGCCAAGCCCTGATGGATTAGCGCAAGCGTTCATCATTGGCGATAAATTTGTGGGTAATTCGCCGAGCGCGCTGGTTTTGGGTGACAACATTTTTTACGGCCACGACTTTGCACATTTGTTGTCTGGTGCCGACAACAATACCGCTGGCGCAACCGTGTTTGCCTACCACGTGCAAGACCCTGAGCGCTATGGCGTGGTGGCTTTTGATGGAGAAGGACGAGCAACCAGTATTGAAGAAAAACCTGCCTTACCCAAAAGCAACTACGCCGTGACAGGTTTGTACTTTTATGACAACCAGGTCGTTGACATTGCCAAATCTGTCAAACCCAGCGCCCGTGGCGAGCTGGAAATCACCACGGTGAACCAAACTTACCTAGAAATGGGGCAGTTGAATGTTCAAATCATGCAGCGTGGCTACGCTTGGCTGGATACGGGCACGCATGACAGCCTGCTAGAGGCGAGTCAATTTATTTCAACCTTGGAGCATAGACAAGGTTTGAAAATTGCCTGCCCAGAAGAAATCGCTTGGCGTAATGGTTTTATTTCTGGCGAACAAGTTGAGAAGCTGGCACAACCGTTGGCCAAAAACGGCTATGGACAATACTTGCTACGCATGCTCAAAGAAGGTCCCGTCGCATGAACGGTATCAGCGATCGGGTGGCAGCTAACGGCCTGAGAGCCACACCGACAGAGATACCGCAAGTTTTGATCATTGAGCCTAAAGTGTTTGGTGATCAACGCGGTTTCTTTTTTGAAAGCTTTAATCAAGAAGCGTTCAATCAAGTCACCGGTTTGAATGCCAATTTTGTGCAAGACAACCATTCACGCTCTGCTAAAGGCGTGCTGCGTGGCTTGCATTACCAAATCCAGCAACCGCAAGGCAAGTTGGTTCGCGTGGTGAGTGGTGAAGTGCTAGATGTTGCCGTTGATATTCGTCGTTCATCACCTACTTATGGTAAAGCAGTAACCGTCTTGCTCAGTGGAGAAAATCACCGACAACTTTGGGTTCCCCCTGGTTTTGCGCATGGTTTTGTGGTGTTGTCCGAGACAGCAGACTTTCTCTATAAAACGACGGATTACTACGCGCCGGCATTTGAGCGATGTATTTTGTGGAACGACCCTGCAATAGGTATTGACTGGCAATTGACCGAGCAGCCCAAACTTTCAGGCAAAGATGCTGTGGGTTTACTGCTTTCTGAGGCAGACGTGTTTGCCTAACTCTGAGTCACAACCTAGACGCCTGCGCGTTCTGCAATTTGGACGATTCAACAACGCTGAACAGAACGGTGGCATTGAACGCCACATGCAGCTGCTGTGCGCGGGTTTGTCGGCACGGGATGTGGATGTGACGTACCTGGTGGCGGGTGATTCTTGGCGTAGTACAGATTCAAGAATCAGTACCGCAGCGGGAAGTTATCGCCTGGTGGAAGCGGCAACGCTGGGCACCTACTTCAGCATCGCAGCCTCGCCCATGCAAATTCTCAAAGCACTGCTCATGCACCGCAAAAAACCTTTTGATGTGGTGCATTTGCATTTTCCAAATCCCTTAGCGCATTTAGCTTCTTTTTTCTTGTCGAAAAGCATCAAACGGGTCATCACTTGGCACAGCGACATTGTTAGACAAAAGCGTTTGTTGGCGATGTACTTGCCATTTTTGAGGCGTGTTACCTTGCGAGCTGATGCTCTGATAGCGGCAACACCAGCACATTACACCTCGTCAACCCAAATACCAAGCAGCGTTCCATCTACAAAACGGCATGTCATCCCCTATGGACGTGATTTCAGTGACTTGGAATTGACACCTTCAACAGCAGTACTTTGCGAATCACTCAAAGCAAAGGCAAAAGGAGTGTCTGAATCAGGGCACATCATTTTTGCATTGGGCAGGCACGTGTATTACAAAGGCTTTGATGTGCTAATTGAGGCCATGCAACAGCTTGATGCACAACTAATCGTAGGTGGCGACGGACCACTTAGAGCAGAGTTGCAACAACAAGCGGAACTTCTCGGCGTCACCCACAAAGTGACTTTTACAGGATCTATTCCAGAGGCAGAACTGGCTGCATATTTCAATGCCTGCGATGTATTTTGCCTGCCTTCAGTAGCGCAAAGTGAAGCTTTTGGACTTGTTCAGTTAGAGGCAATGGCTTGCGGCAAACCTGTTGTCTGCACACTATTGAACAACGGCGTCAACGTGGTCAACCAAGCAGGCGTGACAGGTTTAGCGGTGCCTATACGAGATGCTGCGGCTTTGGCTGAAGCCTTGAATAAGCTACTCAATGACGACGCGTTGCGTTCAAAATTTGGGCAGCAGGCCAAAGCACATGCGATCAATAGTTATTCGTTATCTGCAATGTCGAGCAACCACGTAGCGTTGTATCACATGCTGCTTTCGACTTGACGGTAGACACCCATCGTTTGATCAACACAGCTGTCCCACGAAAACTCTGCACTTCGGGCTAAAGCTTTTTGTGCGGATGCAGCGCGGATATCAGGTGCACTGATCATCGTTTCCATCGCTTTGGCGATATCGTCAATATTGTGAGGATTAACCAGTAAACCCGAATCGCCCACCACTTCTGGAAGCGAAGATACGTTAGAGGCAATCACCGGAACGCCACATGTCATGGCTTCTAAGGGTGGCAATCCAAAGCCTTCGTAGATCGATGGGTAAACCAAAGTTAAAGCACCCGCGATGACTACAGCGAGATCCTCACGCTCCAAGTAACCGAGTTGTCGGATTTCACCTGACGCCACTAACGGTGCCATCTGTTTTTCTAGCGCCGAAGTATGCCAGCCGCTCATGCCGACCAGCACCAGTGGGTAATGTTTACGAATGTTGGTCGGCAGTTGCATGTAGGCCAACAAAACAGCGCTTAGATTTTTTCTAGGCTCCAAGGTGCCAACTGCAAGAATGTATTTTTGATAACTCAAACCGTGCTGCTGCAATACAGGGGCAGATTCCTCTTCATTCAAAGGTCGAAACAAAGACTCCACTCCCAAAGGAATGCTTTTAATCCTGTCATCAGCTACGCCAAACATATCGATGATCTCATGCTTGATGGCTTGTGAATCCGTAATGATCATCGAAGCACGCTCCATGCTTCTTTGAAAATGCTTGTTCATGTTGCGCACACGGTCTGCAGGGTGCATTTCGGGGTAACGAATCCACGACAAGTCATGCACAGTCAAAACCAATGGGCCTGCATAATTGAAAGCCAAAAAGTTAGGCTCATGGTAAATGCCACCTACTTTTTTGAATGACCGCTCATTGAAATGGTACTGCTGGATAAGCCGACTAACTTCATACGTTTTCGGAATAAACGTTTTCAGCACAAACTTGATCGTTTTGATGCGGTTAATGGGTCTATCGCGCACCTCTCGCGTCCAACCATTGGCATAGAACATGTCCAGCTCAAGGTCTTTGAATTTCTGCAAGCCTTTGGCCAATTGGTAAGTGTATTGGCCAATGCCAGTGAGGGGGGACAACAAAGATGTCGCGTTTAATCCAACTTTCATTTCTTCCCTTATACAGCTGATCCCAGCATCGAACGCAGAGTATCTCTTAAAGCAATTGAATCTTGCGCACCGATTGTCTTGTTGAGTTTTGATACATCACCGCACAAACGATGTAGCTCATTAGCTCTGACAAAAGCAGGATTAACCGCCACATTGATCTGATGTCCAGTTAATTCAGTCAACGTATCAATGACCTGATGCAAGGTGTACGTCTTACTTGAACAAATATTGTAAATTTGACCGATGGCTGCTTTGTCTAATAACTTCAAATACGCATCAGTCACCGTCCGCACATCGTTGTACTCACGTTCAACCGTCAAATTACCAAGCTCGACAGTCGATGCTCGACGTTTGAAATGTGCAACTATTTTAGGGACAACAAAAGATTCAACTTGACCTAAGCCCGTGTAGTTGAATGGTCGAACGAAAAACAATGGCAACCGATTTAAGTACGTCAGCGCCAAATGCTCCATCGCCAATTTACTCATGGCGTAATGGTTCAACGGTGCAGGTGCTTGTGTTTCTGAAATTGGAGACAGTTCACAATTTCCATACACATTGGCGCTACTGGCAAGCAAAATGCGCATGGGTGGTTTGGGTAATTTCAGCAATGCATCTAGCAGATTGAGTGTGCCAATGACGTTGACATCATAAAAGGCACTCGCTTTATCATGTCCAACAAAACTGATGGCTGCCAAATGCACCACCATATCTGGCTGAGCTGCATTGACTTGGCTTTGAACAGCGACAGGATTGGTCAAATCTGCGTTGAATTCAAAAACTTCGTAACCAGCTTCGCGCGCTTGCTTAACGAAATGTACACCGGTAAAACCGTCTGCACCCGTCACCAACATTTTCAAAACGAAAACCCTTGTCTGTTTCGGCGTACATCTTCTGTCACCATCATCTGGCAAAGTTGCTCTAATGTCGTTGTCGGTGTCCAGCCAAGAATATCTTTGGCTTTTTGTGGGTTGCCGATCAATAACTCCACTTCCGCTGGCCTGTAAAATTTTGGGTTGACGCGCATGACGGTTTGGCCAACTTTCAAAGCCGCACCAGAACCAGCAAACTCTTTTTCAAAATCTGACGTAAATGATGCAATCACCACCGTTTCATTAACTTCACTACCCATGAATTCAACGTTGATGCCGACACCTTTGAATGCCATCGCCACAAAATCACGTACTGTTTCCGTACGGTTGGTTGCCAACACAAAAGTGTCTGGCTCTTGTGCTTGGAGCATGCGCCACATGCCTTCAACGTATTCTTTGGCGAAACCCCAGTCGCGTTTGGCATCGATATTGCCAAGCTCTAAGCAATCTAATTTGCCCAAGCACATTTTGGCCACAGAATCAGTGATTTTGCGGGTCACAAACTCACGCCCGCGCAACGGACTTTCGTGGTTGAACAAAATGCCGCTGCTTCCGAAAATGCCATAGCTTTCGCGGTAATTGACCGTCATCCAATGCGCATACAGCTTGGCCACGCCGTAGGGGCTACGTGGGTAGAACGGCGTATCTTCAATTTGTGGAATGGCTTGCACCTTGCCAAACATTTCAGATGTACTGGCTTGATAAAACTTGATCTTTGGGTTCACCAAACGAATCGCCTCCAACAAGTTCAAAGCACCGATACCGGTGATCTGTGCCGTGGTAGTGGGTTGGTCAAAACTCACACCGACGAAGCTTTGTGCCGCTAGGTTGTAAATTTCTGCAGGCTGCACTTTTTGCACCAACGCGATGCTAGAGCCCAAATCGGTCAAATCGTATTCGACCAAATTGAGGTTGGGGTGATTTTGAACACCCAGCTCGTCAATCCGCCAAAAATTGACAGAACTCGTTCTGCGATAGGTTCCATAGACGGTGTAACCTTTGCTTAAGAGCAATTCGGCCAAATAAGCGCCATCTTGGCCGGTAATACCTGTGATCAGTGCAGTTTTCATCAAGACAATCTGGGAGTGTTTCAGTGACGCAAATTATAGTCTTGCACCGACCACGCTTTTTGACTACATATTCAAGCCAAAAAGCCTTAGAACCGCTCTAATTCAGGATGGGATAGCGCACCGCCACGCACCACCATCTTTCCGTATTCAGCACAGCGCTGCAATGTTGGTATCACTTTGCCTGGATTCAGCAAACTTTGCGGGTCAAAAGCACGTTTCACGCCAAACATTTGCTCATTTTCAGCAGCATTGAACTGAACACACATGGAATTGAGTTTTTCAATACCCACGCCGTGCTCACCTGTCACACTGCCGCCCATGGCGACACTGGTTTCTAAAATGTCGGCGCCAAACAGCTCGCAGCGATGTAATTGGTCGGCATCATTCGCATCAAACAAAATCAAAGGGTGCAAATTGCCATCGCCAGCGTGAAACACATTGGCGCAGCGTAATTGGTATTTTTTCTCCATCTCGGCAATGGCGATCAATATATCGGCCAAGCGCTTGCGCGGGATGGTGGAATCCATGCACATGTAGTCGGGGCTGATGCGGCCCGATGCTGGGAAAGCATTTTTGCGACCGCTCCAAAACCGCAGCCGTTCGGCTTCGTTCTGGCTGATGGCAATAGCGCTAGCTCCACAGCTTGTGAGAACTTGCGTCATGCGACCAATTTCTTCTTCAACCTCTTCCGGTGTGCCATCGCTCTCGCACAACAAAATGGCCTCGGCTGTTAAGTCGTAGCCCGCATGAACGTAGTCTTCCACGGCAGCGGTCATAGGCTTATCCATCATCTCTAAACCAGCGGGAATGATGCCTGCTGCAATGACAGCGGCCACGGCATCGCCAGCCTTGCGAATATCATCAAAACTCGCCATGATGCAACGCGCTAACTGCGGTTTAGGGATCAATTTGACAGTAACTTCCGTCGTGACAGCCAACATACCTTCGCTACCGACGATCAAGCTGAGCAAGTCGTATCCAGAGGCATCTAAAGCATCACTGCCAAACTCAACTTCCTCGCCTTCAACCGTGAAACCTTTGACTTTCAGCACGTTGTGCACGGTCAAACCATATTTCAAACAATGCACCCCACCTGAATTTTCAGCAACATTGCCGCCTATGGTGCAAGCAATTTGACTGGAGGGATCAGGCGCGTAATACAAACCCAGTGGCGCAGCTGCTTCTGATATCGCTAAATTGCGTACGCCACCTTGGACGACTGCAGTACGGCTCTTCGCATCCAATTTCAAAATTTTATTGAACTTCGCTAATGAAAGCGTCACACCCGCAGCATGCGGCATCGCACCACCGCTCAAGCCTGTGCCAGCACCACGCGCCACGACAGGGACACCCATCGCATGGCAAGACTTCAAAATGCCTTGCACTTGCGCATAGGTTTCTGGCAACGCCACCACCATCGGGCGCTGGCGGTAGGCGGTTAAACCATCGCACTCAAACGGCGTAGTGTCTTCGTTGTGCCAAAGCAAGGCATGCTTGGGCACAACTTGCAGCAATGCCGCAACGACTTTGGATTGCAAAGATGAACTATTCAAACGATTCTTTCAACAGCTTTACTCAATGGCTTTACCCATGTCTTCAACAACCTTTTTCGCATCGCCAAACACCATCATGGTTTTGTCCATGTAGAAGAGTTCGTTGTCCAAACCAGCATAACCAGCCGCCATGCTGCGCTTGTTGACAATGATCGTTTTGGCTTTGTAGGCTTCTAAAATAGGCATGCCGTAAATGGCGCTACCTTTAACGTGAGCCGCAGGATTGACAACGTCATTAGCTCCCAAAATGATAGCAACATCGACTTGCCCGAATTCACCATTGATGTCTTCCATCTCATACACTTGGTCGTAGGGAACTTCAGCCTCAGCCAGCAACACATTCATATGTCCAGGCATACGTCCTGCCACTGGGTGAATAGCGTATTTAACTTTGATGCCCTTTTCGGTCAGTTTTGCAGCCAACTCTTTAACGGCATGCTGGGCGCGAGCCACGGCTAAACCGTAGCCAGGGACAATCACAACTGTTTCAGCGTTTGACAAGACGAACGCTGCATCGTCAGCACTGCCAGATTTAACCGGTCGTTGCACCGCACTACCTGCAGCTGCGGTCACGGCCTCGCCGCCAAAACCACCCAAAATGACATTGAAGAATGAGCGGTTCATAGCCTTGCACATGATATAGCTCAAAATCGCGCCAGATGAACCAACGAGCGAACCAGCAATGATCAGCATCGCGTTATTCAAGCTAAAGCCAATACCAGCTGCCGCCCAACCCGAGTAGCTGTTCAACATCGACACCACCACCGGCATGTCAGCCCCGCCAATCGGGATGATGATGAGCACACCCATGACAAATGCCAGCGCGAGCATGGCGTAAAACGCTGGCATGCTCTGTGTAAAGGTGAAAATCAAACCTAGACCCAACAGCGCCAAACCCAAAACCAAATTGATCTTGTGTTGCCCCGCAAATTGCACTGGGGCACCTTGGAACAAGCGAAATTTGTATTTACCGCTGAGCTTGCCAAACGCGATCACTGACCCACTGAAAGTAACCGCACCAATGGCGGCACCTAAAAATAGCTCAAGTCTGTTGCCGACTGGAATTGCCAAGCCTTTTGCCACAATACCAAAAGCATACGGTTCAACCACGGCAGCAATCGCAATAAACACAGCTGCCAAACCAATCATGCTGTGCATAAACGCGACCAATTCAGGCATTTTCGTCATCTCGACCTTATTGGCCATATAAGCACCCAAACTGCCACCCAAGACCAAGGCGATCAATAAATTCACCATGCCGGCCATGTTGCCGCTGGAGAGCTTGTAAATCAACGCAGCAGTGGTGACAGCCGCTATCGCCATACCTATCATGCCAAACAAATTTCCACGAATTGACGTGGTCGGGTGGCTTAGACCTTTGAGAGCTTGGATAAAGCAAATCGAGGCGATCAAATACATCAGGGTAACCAGGCTCATACTCATTTTGCTGCTCCTTCAGTGGTCACAACAGCTGTTTTTTTCTCTTTCTTCTTAAACATTTCCAGCATGCGTCTAGTCACTAAAAAGCCACCAAACACATTGACTGCTGCCAACGCAACAGCTAAGAAACCCATAGTTTGACCCAGCGTGGTTTCAGTCAACGCAGCTGCCAACATGGCACCCACGATAACGATGGCGGAAATCGCATTGGTCACCGCCATCAGCGGCGTGTGCAAAGCGGGTGTGACCGTCCACACCACGTGGTAACCCACGTAGATGGCCAAGACGAAAATGATGAGATTGAGAATGGTGGGGGAAACGACATCCATGATTGCTCCTTTTAAATTTATTGTTGTTGTGTTCTTAAATAGACTTATTTACGTCTGAATTACTTACGTTTGACTTCGCCGCCTTGCGACATCAAACAAGCCGCCACAATGTCGTCTTCCATATCAACATGCAACGCACCTTCTTTGTTGATGATGAGCTTCAGGAAGTCGAGCACATTGCGTGCGTACAGTGCGGATGCATCTGCCGCTACCAGCGCTGGCAAATTGGTATCGCCTACGATGGTGACGCCGTGTTTCACCACAGTCTTGTCAGCCTCTGAAATGGGGCAATTGCCGCCGCCCGGCTTGCCTTCAAGGTTTTGGCCTTTACCAGCCGCAATATCGATAATGACTGATCCTGGCTTCATGGACTTGACCATGTCTTCTGTAATCAACGTCGGTGCTGCACGGCCCGGAATCAGCGCTGTGGAGATGACGATATCTGCCAAAGCAACGCGTTTGGCTACTTCAACGGCTTGGCGTGCTAACCAGCTCGGTGGCATCGGCTTGGCGTAACCGCCCACGCCGGCTGCGGCTTCTTTTTCTTCATCGGTATCGTAAGTGACTTCGATGAATTTACCGCCCAGCGACTCGATTTGCTCTTTCACGCTGGGGCGCACGTCTGATGCCTCAATCACCGCGCCCAAGCGCTTGGCTGTAGCAATAGCCTGCAAACCGGCCACGCCTACACCCAAAATCACCACACGGGCGGCTTTGACGGTACCAGCAGCGGTCATCAGCATTGGCATAAAGCGTTGATAAGCATCAGCGGCCATCATTACAGCTTTATAGCCTGCAATATTGGCTTGCGACGACAGCACGTCCATGCTTTGCGCACGGCTGGTGCGCGGCGCTGCTTCAAGCGCAAATGACGTGAGCTGGGCAGCAGCCAGGCGCTGCAGGCCTGCTGCATCAAACGGGTTCAGCATGCCAACCAGCACGCTGCCAGGTTTTACGTGGGGTATTTCACTGTCCAGCGGGCAGCGTACCTTGAGCACGATGTCGGCGGCGTAAGCGCCTGCAGCATCGGTAATCTCGGCACCGACTGCGGTATATGCGTCGTCAGGCACGCTGGCTGCGGCACCTGCGCCCGCCTGCACGCGAATCGTGTGGCCCTGGGCCTTGAGTTTTTTGGCCGTTTCCGGCGTGATGGCGACGCGCGTTTCGCCGTCCACTGTTTCGGCGGGTACTCCGATCAGCATGGGTTTCTCCTCAGTTAGACATTGGTTTTTTCGGGCTTTTTTGCCTGCCGACTAGCTTACATGAGTTTTTCAACACTTCTCAATGGGTATCCTCAGCTAATGGTTTATTTACTTGGCGGTCGGCATGACAAACTCTGCGCCTTTGCCAATGCTCTCAGGCCAGCGTTGCATGATGGATTTTTGCTTGGTGTAAAAACGCACGCCTTCTTCGCCATAGGCATGCATGTCGCCAAACAGACTTTTCTTCCAGCCGCCAAAGCCGTGCCATGCCATCGGCACGGGAATAGGCACATTGATGCCAACCATGCCCACTTGTATGCGGCGACTGAATTCGCGCGCCACATGACCATCGCGGGTAAAGCAGCTCACGCCATTGCCGAACTCGTGGGCGTTGATCAGGTCAACCGCTT
>JAYWCQ010000193.1:0-6667 GCA_043780435.1 Polaromonas sp. | reverse complement strand
GACCAACCCATGGCCAACTTTGGGTGATTCTGCCCAGGCCACCAATGTGGACCGCAGCACCCTCACCGCTGCCTTGATCAAAGCCAGAGAGCGTTGGCTAAAAAACCCGGCATTCACTGAAGTTCGCCTGCAACTCGACAAGTTGGTTCGCAGCCAAGGCCAGGTCATGACCGCCAATGAAGCCGCCTTGGCACTGTTAGCCCTTCGTGGCTGCGCCGTACAAGACGACGCTGAACGCTTGCAACTCTCCAGCGCCGTCTTGCGCGCCGCCCTTGAGGCCGAATCCCACCTCGATCAGCCACGCTTTGAGTGTTTTGACCACCAACCATCCCCCCTGATCGCCACCAGCTCTGCATGGGCCGATTACGCTCGTCAGTTGGGCACCGTCGCTGACACCTGCGCTCTGGCTGAGCCTTTGATGCCACCGTCGCGCGTACTGGAAGCACTGGAAGCCGTCAAACCAGCAGGCAATGCGCTGGGTGGCGGCCAAGGTCAAGATGCAAACACGTCCTCCATGGCCTCTGTCGCCAATATCCCTAGCTCACGGCTGCTTCGCTTGGCCACATCAGCATCAAGCAAAGCAGCACTGTCAAGCCGGCAAGAAATTTATGCTACCGGCATGCCAGCCTTGCAGGCACTGCGCCAGTCTTTAGGCGCCTTGGTTGGCGCGCCCACCCTGCGCATTAGTGAATTGCAGGACCGGGTTCGTGGCCGTTACCCCGAAGCGACGCCACTCCCCAATCGTCCTGCTTTGGATCGTTTGCTGGAAGAGGTGAACGCGCCCCTGCAATGGAGCCCTACCGCACTTGAAGGCAAAGGTGCTTATTTATGCGCGTCTTTGGGCAGCCACCCCACCGCTGGCACCACGTCCCTGTTTTCTCGGCAATCCACCTTTTTGGGTACTTCTGCCAATGGCTCGCGAGCTGCCGATTCGGAAACGGATGCCGATTCGCTCATAGCGGACGCACGTGGCGCCGAAGAGCGGCTGCAACGCTCCCTGAAATCTGGGGGTTTGCTGGTCTTGACAGTCGAGCCGCGCCAGGCGCGCCATGCCGAAGCCGAATTACTGCGGCGCTTTGGTTCAAACTCAGCCACCCATCCAGCTCTGCAAAGAATGAGCTTCGATGCCCTGCTGCTAAAAGCCCTGCGAATTGAAGCCACCGCTGCCCGAGTGGACTGGAACATCGTGTTGCGCGCCGACGCCGCCGAACCCGGTAGCCGCGATTGGGCCAATTTGCAGCGCCTGGTGCAGCGCACCCTCACCACGCTCAAACCCACGCTGTTAAACAGCCCTGCCCCGCTGTTGCTAACCAACGTGGGGCTATTGGCGCGCTACGACCTCATGCCACTGGTCACAGAGATTGAAACCTCTGCCGGTCGCCTTGACCACACTCCCACTTTATGGGTGCTGCTGCCATCACACAAACAGGGGCTGCCAGTGATAGATAGCGTGCCCGTACCTTTGGTTAACAGCAGCCAAGCTTTTGGCCTGCCGCAGGCCTGGGTCGAAAACAAGCACCGCGCAGCGGCTTTGGCTTGATATGAGCATCAAATATGCCTCTAGCTCCCGTAAATCATGCGCGAGCAGCTACAAAAATAATAGCATTTCAGGGAATTCAAATCAATGATCAACGCCCCCCAGCTTCTGACTGACCTCAAGCGCCGCCTTTTGGTGCTGGAAGACGACCTACGCGAACGCATCAACACCCTGCCTGACCTGAAGACCAGCCTGAACGTCGAATGGCAGGCCGCCCGCGATGCCAGCCGCACGGCTGAAACCTTTGAGAGTTGGAGCGACCAGGTCATCACCCAGGCTGGCGTGCATTGGCTTTTGAGCTGCGTGTTCTTGCGTTTCATTGAAGACAACACGTTGGTGGACCGCCCCTGGATTGGGGGCACCCCGGACAGTGGTCGCCTCAACTTGGCACGAGACCGACACGAAGCCTATTTTCGTGCGCACCCGTTGGAGAGCGATCGCGAATACTTGCTGGCCTGCTTCACTGAGGCTGGCACATTGCCCGGCCTGCACACCTTTTTTGATCAAGCGCACAACCCGGTTTTTCGTCTCGGCATCAGTGGCGACGCGGCCATGGGCTTGCGCCAGTTCTGGCAACAGCAAGACCCCAACACCGGTGCGCTGTTGCATGACTTCACAGACCCCGCATGGAACACCCGCTTTTTGGGTGACTTGTACCAGGATTTGAGTGAGGCTACCCGCAAGCGCTATGCCTTGCTGCAAACGCCGGAATTTGTTGAAGAGTTCATTCTCGACCGCACGCTGACCCCCGCCATCCGCGAGTTTGGCTACCGCGAGGTGCGCATGATCGACCCCACCTGCGGGTCAGGGCACTTTCTGCTGGGCGGCTTTGACCGCATGGTCGATGAGTGGTCGCGCGCTGAACCCAGCCGCAACCGGCGCGACGTGGCGCAAAAGGCACTGGATGCTGTGTCGGGCGTGGACTTGAACCCGTTTGCAGTCGCGATTTCGCGCTTTCGGCTGCTGGTGGCAGCCTTGCAGGCCAGCGACGTGCACAGACTAAGCGAGGCACCCGATTTCAAGATTCATGTGGCCATTGGTGACAGCTTGCTGCATGGCAAACGCTTTGGCTTGACCGCCAGCGAGGACATGTTCCAAGGCGCTGAACATTTCAGCGCCACTGGTTTGGCGCACGCCTACGCCAGCGAAGACTTGGCGGATGTACAACGCATATTGAGCAAGCAGTATCACGCTGTGGTTGGCAATCCCCCCTATATCGTGGTCAAGGATGCTGCATTGAATGCGGCCTATCGACAGAAATACGCCAGTTGTCACCGAAAGTATTCGCTTGGTGCACCATTCACAGAGCGATTTTTTGAGCTGGCAGTCACAGGTGCTGATATTCGAACTGGAGGTCAACCAGCAGGAGTATCTGCTGGATTTATAGGTCTAATAACTGCCAATTCGTTTATGAAACGGGAGTTCGGCAGTAAATTAATTGAAGAGGTTCTTCCGCGCCTAGATTTAACGCATGTTGTAGACACTTCTGGCGCTTATATTCCGGGGCATGGAACTCCAACAGTAATCCTGTTTGGTCGGCATCGAAGTCCAGTAGCGATTGGTATTCGCACTGTAATGGGAATTAAAGCAGAGCCAACTACGCCTAGCGACCCAGCAAATGGTGTGGTCTGGTCAGCGATATGCAGTCAAATTGATACCGTTGGATCAGAGAGCGAATTCGTGAGCGTAGCAGACGCCGATAGATTGGTATTCGCCCATCATCCATGGAGCATAGGCGGCGGAGGTGTCTCGGATTTAAAAGAGGCAATTGAAGCAAGTAGCATAGGTAAATTTGGCACGCAAACGATCGCCATAGGCTTCTTTGGAATATCTGCCGCCGATGAAGTAATGCTTGCTGATACTGCCAGTTTTCGGCGGTGCGACGTGGAAGCCAATAGTACGCGCCCGCTAATATCTGGTGACGAAGTCCGCAACTGGGACGCAACGCCTGAACTTCGGACGCTTTTCCCGTACGATGTCAATGGCCTCCTAAAAATTGAAGAGATGAAGGGTGCGCATCATTGGCTTTGGCCGTGCAGAACTTACTTGGGCTCACGCACAACTTTTGCAAAAAAAACCTATTTTGAGGAAGGTCGTCCGTGGTGGGAATGGCACCAAATAGCGCTCGATCGAATCAAGACTCCTCTTACGATTACCTTCGCCGAAATCACCACCCACAACCATTTCGTACTCGACCGTGGTGGCAGGGTTTTCAAGCAGACAGCCCCAGTCATCAAGTTGCCTGCGGCCGCCAGTGAAAATGACTACCTAGGATTACTCGGGCTGCTTAACTCTTCAGTTGCTTGTTTTTGGCTGAAGCAAGTGTGCTTCCCCAAAGATGGTCAAGGTCAGATGTGGGAAGAGAGATTTGCGTTCAACTCAACCAACATTGCAGAGTTCCCTGTTGTCAGTGACCTTCCATTGGTCATCACCCAACATATCGACGCATTGACTCAGGGGCTCTCGGCGTCTCGTCCAGCAGCCATCCTTGTCAAGGCAGATGACGGTTCAAGTCTGCTGCCTACCCGCAGTAGCCTCGATGCTGCACACGCCAGAGCAACTCAGGTCTTTCAGCAGATGGTTGCTTGGCAAGAAGAATTGGATTGGCAGTGTTATCGACTGTATGGATTGCTGCCGACTGAGAGCAATACGCAAAATTTTGAACACAGTGCACCGCCAGATGTTGCACTTGGTGAACGTGCATTTGAAATCGTTCTGGCTCGCCGTGTAGCGGCGGGGACTTTCGAGACCAATTGGTTTGAACGGCACGGGTCAACACCCGTCACGGAAATCCCAACACGGTGGCCAGAAGATTATCGGCAAGTCATTCAGCATCGCATCAGCGCTATTGAGCGTGAACCCAACATCAAGCTGATTGAACAACCGCTGTGCAAAAGGCGGTGGAACTTAACTTCATGGGAGGAGCTTGAGCAGACGGCACTTCAAGACTGGCTCTTGGCTCGACTGGAGTCCACACGGTACTGGACCACCAGCGAAAATCAACCACCAACGCTCACCTCAACCAGCCGCTTGGCAGACCAAGCAAGAGATGATGCCGACTTCATGCAGGTAGCTGCAATTTATGCCGGTCACGCTGATTTCGATATTGGTCAGCTTGTTGCGCAATTAGTCGCAGCAGAAGCCGTTCCAATGTTGCCAACGCAGCGTTATACAGATGCAGGTCTGCGAAAGCGCGCCCAATGGGAAGACACCTGGGCTTTGCAACGGCGTGAAGATGCTGGTCAAATTGTTAGCAACATTCCGGTTCCACCCAAATACAAGAACACTGACTTCTTGAAAGTTGACTTTTGGCGTTTACGTGGTGGACTGGACGTGCCGAAAGAGCGCTGGATCAGCTACCCCGGCTGCGAACGCGGTGCCGACGGCAGCCTGGTCATCGCCTGGGCTGGCTGGGACCACCTGCAACAAGCCACGGCGCTGGCCGGCTTTTACCTCGACATGAAAGACAACGAAGGCTGGCCGCCTGAGCGCCTGCAACCCCTGCTGGCCGGTCTGCTGGAGCTGGTGCCGTGGCTGGAACAGTGGCACAACGAGGTCGATCCCGTTTATGGTGAGCGTATGGGCCACTACTACAAAGGCTTCGTCACCGAAGAAGCCCGTGCCCAAGGGTTCACGCTGGATGACCTGAAATCATGGAAGCCTGCCGTGACCGCTGCAACTCGTGGCCGACGCAGGGCGGCGGCATGAACTTCGCTCCCATAAAACCCACCATGAACTCAGCCGTTTTGTTGGCTGAACTTCAACTCATGGCCAACAACATCCCGGATTTCCGGTCTTTCACCAGCACATCGCGTGAGCACTTTGAGTGGTTGGGTAAAACTCATGCTCTGCTTGCCCGATGGAATTCACTGGAGGCGGTTTCTTTTAGTCAGGTCTCAAGTTTTTTGGGCATGCCGCAGACTAGGGAAGGCAATTTGATGCAGCTTATGGGCATCCTGCATCGGGCATTGGCAGACCTACAACTGGATACCCCATCCAAACCCGATCAAGCCTTTGGCCCGGGTGCGGTGTATGACTTTTTCAAGGCTTTGAGGGATTTACTATCGACTGCAACACAAACCGTGATGGTGGTTGACCCCTATCTCGACGACCAAGTATTTGACACGTACATCTCAGGCGTTAACCCCACCGTCAGTGTCAAGTTATTGACCACTAAAGTCGCTGAGCAATTTCGGCCTGCGCTGGACAAATATCGTGCACAGCACTCCCAAGATATTCAAGCACGGAAAACTAAGGATATCCACGACCGCGTTGTGATGATAGATGGCAATTCGTGCTGGGTGCTTGGTCAATCTATTAACAACGCAGCAAAGTCAAAACCAACCTACATTGCACCGGTTTCGCCGGACACAGCGGGCGAGAAAATTCGGATTTATCAGGGGATATGGAATGACTCAGAACCAGTTTGATCGCGACAAACCCTTCAACACCCTGCCCGCATTGCCACCCGCGGGCGACATTGAAACCGCAGTGGTGCTCAAGAAGGCGATCTCCGCCAGCCGCGCCATGGCAGAGCTCAAAGGCATGGCCGAGCGCATGCCCAACCAAGCGATGCTGATTGACAGTTTGGTACTGCAAGAAGCCCGGGCGTCATCCGAGATTGAAAACATCCTGACGACCAACGATGAGGTCTACAAGGCCGCGTCTGACGAAGCCTTGCCTGCCAGCGCCGAAGCCAAAGAGGTGCTGCGTTATCGCCAGGCGCTGAACCATGGATTTCGACAAATCAAAACCCGGCCGCTGGCAACCGGCATGTTTGTCGAAATTGCGCAACTCATTAAAGAGATGCAGTTTGACATTCGACGTATGCCAGGTACGCGCATTGCGAATGGCAAGGGTGAAACGATCTACACCCCGCCCGAGGGCGAAACGGTTATTCGGGACAAGCTGCGTGAACTGGAGAATTTCATGCACGCTGACGATGGCCTGGACGTGCTGGTCAAGATGGCGCTGGTGCATTATCAGTTTGAAGCGATTCACCCTTTTCCAGACGGCAATGGTCGCACTGGGCGCATTTTGAACATCCTGTACCTGGTGGACCGAGGGCTGCTGAATCTGCCGGTGCTGTATCTGTCGCGCTACATCATTGACCACAAAGCGGCGTATTAC
>JAYWCQ010000192.1:0-3432 GCA_043780435.1 Polaromonas sp. | reverse complement strand
GTTGTTTTGAATGTCACGCAAGATCATCTAGATTGGCATGAGACGATGGCATCGTATGTGGAAGCTAAATCACTTGTGTATGGTTTGCATAGCAGAATGATCATTAATCGTGCCGACCAAATTGTCATGGGTATGTTGTCGCAGGCGCTCAAGGTTAATAACTATAGAAAATACAGTACTTTCGGAAGCGATGCACCCACTCGATTAGGTGACTATGGCTTGGAATCTGTTAATGGCATGACGTGGTTGGTTCGCGCGATAAGCCTTGAAGACGTTATTGTTAAAAAGCAGCGTTCACTGATTGAGCCTTCCATTGAACTGACCATGCAACGCCTGATACCAACAGATGCATTGCAACTGCGTGGTCAACACAATATGTTGAATGCTCTTGCCGCACTAGCATTGGTTGAAGTCATCGGCTGCAGTATTTCACGCGTTTTGTATGGTCTGCGTGATTACAAAGGTGAGCCGCATCGCGTGGAGTCCATTGCCAGTTTTAAAAGTGTTGAATATTTTGACGATAGCAAGGGGACGAATGTAGGTGCAACGGTAGCAGCAATTACTGGGTTGGGCAAAGAACGGAAAATGGTCGTCATTTTGGGTGGTGATGGCAAAGGGCAAGATTTCTCGCCGTTATCAGATGTGGTGAGAAAATATGTTCGTGCGGTTGTCCTGCTTGGTAAGGATAAATCGATTATTGCTGAAGCATTAAATGATGTGAACGTGCCGAAACAAGTTGCTGAAAACATGATGCAGGCTGTACTCAAAGCTGCAGAGCTGGCAGAACTCGGGGATGCAGTCTTACTGTCGCCAGCTTGTGCCAGTCTTGATATGTTTAGCAATTACGAACATCGTGGACGCGAGTTTCAAGCAGCGGTTATGAAGTTGATGGCTGAGCAAGAGGACGTGCTGCAATGATGCCCATATTTCAAAGCTTCATGAATACTTCGTTTCTTGCGCCATTATTTGGTTTGAAGGACCTCGGTCAAAAAACGCACAAGCATCGTCAAATTAGTCAACCAGTTGCCAAAGTTTCTTTCAAATTGGACGCTACTCTCATATGGGTGATCTGTGTATTGGCGATTTTTGGATTGGTGATGGTCTATTCCGCATCTATTGCTATGCCGGACAATCCACGGTTTTCAAATTTGACAGGCACCTATTTTGTATACAGGCATGCTCTGTTTTTATTTTTTGCATGCATTGTTAGCGTTGTAGCTTTTCAAATTCCATTAACAGTATGGGAAAAAGTTGCGCCTTGGCTTTTTGTCGCCTCACTGTTACTACTGATTGCCGTATTGATACCTCATGTCGGGCGGGTTGTGAATGGTGCTCGCCGATGGATTCCGCTTGGGTTTATAAGTTTCCAGCCATCAGAGTTTGCTAAGTTTGCCATGCTCCTCTATGTATCCGATTACATGGTACGAAAAATGGATATTAAAGAGCGGTTTTTTGTAGCGGTGATACCAATAGGCATTGCAGTGCTTGTGGTCGGTCTGCTGTTGCTTGCGGAGCCTGATATGGGGGCTTTCATGGTGATCGCAGTTATTGCCATGAGTATATTGTTTTTGGGTGGTGTGAATGCGCGCATGTTCTTTCTAATAGCAACTTTGATAGTCTTCGCTTTTGGCACCATGATTGCTAGCAGTCAATGGCGGCGCGAGCGAATTTTTGCTTATTTAGACCCCTGGAATGCAGAGCACACTTTAGGTAAAGGGTATCAACTCTCACATTCGTTGATAGCGTTTGGTAGAGGTGAAATATTTGGCGTCGGGCTGGGCGGCAGTATAGAAAAATTGCATTGGCTCCCTGAAGCCCACACTGATTTTTTATTAGCAGTCATTGGTGAGGAGTTTGGGCTAATAGGTGTCGCCTTCATTATTGGCATGTTTTTGTGGTTGACGCGAAGAATTATGCATATTGGACGCCAATCTATTGCCTTGGATCGCTTGTTCGCTGGTTTGGTGGCTCAAGGTGTTGCGATATGGCTGGGTTTTCAAGCTTTTATCAATATTGGTGTTAATTTGGGTGCCCTGCCTACTAAAGGTCTGACTTTGCCTTTAATGAGTTATGGGGGCACCGCAATTTTGTTTAATGCACTTGCTTTGGCTATCGTTATTCGTATCGATTTTGAAAACAGACAATTGATGCGTGGAGGCAGAGAGTGAGCGCTCAATCAATACTTCCTGTGAAAAAGTGTGCACTCATTGCCGCGGCAGGTACTGGCGGGCACATTTTTCCTGGGCTAGCAATTGCTGAAGCGTTGATGGCTAAAGGCTGGGACATAGTGTGGTTGGGCACTAAGACTGGCATGGAAAACCGCTTAGTTCCTCAGCGGAATATCAAGTTTGAAGTTATTGAGTTTGGCGGTACACGAGGCAAAGGTATAACGACTTGGCTGCTTATGCCTTACCGATTGATGAAAGCTGTTGTCCAATGTTCGCAAATTATCTACAAAACCAAACCTAATCTTGTATTCGGTTTTGGCGGCTATGTAAGCTTGCCGGCCGGGTTGGCTGCAAAATTGATGGCTAAACCATTGGCGATACACGAGCAAAACTCTGTTATTGGATTGAGCAACAAGGTGTTGTCACTTCTAACAAAAAATGTTTTTACTGCTTTCCCCAATGTTGTTAGTAAAGCAGCTGTAACTGGAAACCCATTGAGACAGGAATTTACAGACGTGGAAAGCCCCGAAGTAAGATTCCAAAAGCGCGAAGGCCCGTTAAACCTTTTGATTATTGGTGGTAGTTTGGGGGCGAAGTTTTTAAATGAAACTGTACCGCAAGCTATTAAATTAATTCCACAAGAAAACCGGCCAAAAATACTTCACCAAAGTGGTGCAAGTCAATGTGATGACGTGCAAAATTTGTATAAAAAACTAAATATTGAAGCAACAGTTGTGTCGTTTATTGACAATACTGCAGAAGCATTTGCTGATGCCGATCTTATTATCTGCCGCGCTGGTGCAAGTACGGTAACTGAAATAGCCGGTATTGGCGCTGCTGCCTTGTTTGTTCCGCTACCGTCCGCGGTGGATGACCATCAAACAAAAAATGCTTTGTATTTGGCTGAAAAAGACGCTGCATGGTTACAAAAGCAAAACGACACAACACCAGAAAAATTGGCAACTGAAATATCAAAAATGAATCGAGCAATGTTATTAAATGTAGCTAGGGTGGCAAAAAAGCAAGCATTAACAAATGCAGTCGAAGTGATTGTAGAAAAGTGTGAGGTTTTAATTAAATGAAACACGCTGTAAATCGAATACATTTTATTGGCATCGGGGGTGTAGGCATGTCAGGAATCGCTGAGGTGTTACAAAATTTGACATACAAAGTAAGTGGTTCAGATATAGCTGACAGTGTTACTTTAAGAAGATTGTCGCAATTGAATATCAAAACATTCATTGGTCACGATGCTAAAAATTTG
>JAYWCQ010000191.1:0-3514 GCA_043780435.1 Polaromonas sp. | reverse complement strand
TGATCAGGCGGCTTTGCGGCGTTTTACGTTCAAAATCAAGTTCAAACCTTTGACGCCGGAACAGCGCGAAAGCATGTTTGTGACGGAGGCTTTGATGGGTGAGGCCGGTCTGCTTAGCGCAGAGTTAAAAGTACGTTTGGCCAAGCTGGAGGTTTTGTGTCCGGGCGATTTTGCGGCTGTCAAACGGCAAATCGATATTTTGGGCGAAGGCTTCACGGTAGATGACTTTTTGACGCAACTGGAAGCGGAGCATCGCATCAAACCTGAAGTGCGTGAGGCACGAAATATGGGGTTTTTACAGTAATACGGAGTTGTTGACGCTTATTTGATATTTGATTGTCAAGTGACGGCGCGCAGCACTTCTTCGCCATAGGCTTCCAGTTTTTTGGTGCCTATGCCGCTGATACCTTCCAAGTCGTTCAGGCATTGCGGGTCACGCTCGGCGATGGCCAAAAGTGTGGCATCGTGAAAAATAACATAGGCAGGCAGGTTGTGCTCGCGCGCCACTTCAGCTCGCCAGGCTTTGAGCGCTGCGAAGCGCTGTTCTCCTGCAGCGCTGAGGTTGGCGTTGGATGCTTTGGCAGCTGAACTGCTGGCGCGTTTTGATTTGCCACCCTTCGCCGAACCCGCACTTGTGGATTCACGCAGCATAACTTTGGTGTCGCCTTTCAAAACAGCGCGGGATGCCTCGTTGAGCTGCAAGGTGTTGAAGGCGGCGGCATTGATGTTCAACGCGCCAATAGCAATGAGTTGGCGCAGCACGCTGCGCAGCTGTATTTCGCTCAATGTCGCGCCAATCCCAAAGGTGCTGATGGCTTCGTGGCCAAACTGCGTCACTTTCTCTGTCTTTTTACCGCGCAAAATGTCCATGATGTGGCCTGCACCAAAGCTGATGCCGCTGTGTTGCTGCACGCGGTAGATGGTGCTGAGCAGTTTGCGGGCCGCGTCGGTGCCATCCCACAGTTCAGGCGGTTGCAAGCAGTTGTCGCAGTTGCCGCATGCATACTTGCCTTGCGGGTTGAGGACGAGTGCTTCACCAAAATAGGACAACAAGCGGCCACGCCGGCAATCCGGGTTTTCAGCCAAGGTCAACAACGCATCCAGCTTGCCCCGCATGATGTGTTTGAAATCTTCGCCCGCCGGGCTTTCATCAATCATGCGGCGCTGGTTCACCACGTCCTGCAAGCCGTAACTCATCCACGCGTTGGCAGGTGCGCCGTCACGGCCTGCACGACCCGTTTCCTGGTAGTAGGCTTCGATGTTTTTGGGCATGTCTAAATGCGCCACAAAGCGCACATCGGGCTTGTCGATACCCATGCCGAAGGCAATGGTCGCCACCATGATCAAACCGTCTTCACGTAAAAATCGGTCTTGGTTGGATTGTCGAACAGCGGCGTCCAAGCCTGCGTGGTAGGGCAGCGCGCTGATGCCCTGGTCGCACAGTGTTTGGGCGATATCTTCAACTTTTTTGCGGGATTGGCAATACACAATGCCAGCATCACCTTCATGCTCGTTTTGAATAAAGCGCAGCAACTGCTGGGTGGGGTCTTTTTTCTCTACCAGGCGATAGCGGATATTGGGCCGGTCAAAACTGCTAATAAATGTTGCTGCATTTTGTAATTGCAGGCGCTCAATCATGTCTTCGCGGGTCAACGCATCAGCTGTGGCCGTCAAGGCAACCCGAGGAACGTTGGCAAAGCGTTCATGCAAAACCGTCAAGGCGCGGTATTCCGGTCTGAAATCGTGCCCCCATTGGCTGACACAATGCGCTTCGTCAATGGCGAACAGACTGAGCAATCCGCGCTCGTACAAAGAGCCAAGTTGCGCCAAAAAACGCGGATTGGTCACGCGTTCAGGTGCCGCATACAGCATCGTCAATTGGCCACTCAGCAAACGCTTTTCCAGCGCATTGCTGGCTTCACCAGACAAAGTAGAGTTGAGGTAGGCGGCATCCACGCCTGCTTCCAGTAAGGCACCGACCTGATCGTGCATGAGGGCGATCAAGGGCGAAATCACGATGGTGACGCCATGACCTGCTTCTTGTCTAGCCAGTGCCGGGATTTGGTAGCACAAGGACTTGCCACCGCCGGTAGGCATCAAAACCAGCGCATCGCCTCCCTGGCTGACGTGCGCGACGATGGCTTCTTGAGGACCTCGAAACTGGGTGTAACCAAAAACGTCGTGGAGTAATTTGTGGTGCAGGTTGGGCATTAAGTGCTTGTCATCAAAGAATATTTTATGGATTTCTGCCAAGAAACAGCTATATCAGTGATGACATAAGCTTCAATTATTGCCGCTTTCCGTGAAGGCAGTTCAAAGACTTTCTACAATGTAAGCCTTATGAAACCAATTATTTACACCCGTGGCCAACAGTTGCCTGAAATTTTAGCCAAGCGTATTGCCATTTTGGATGGCGCGATGGGCACCATGATCCAGCGTTTTAAGCTGAATGAGGCGCAGTATCGTGGCGAGCGGTTTGCGAATTTCCACAAAGATGTGAAGGGTAACAACGAGCTTTTGTCGTTGACAAGACCGGATGTGATTGCCGATATCCATGAAAAATACCTGGCAGCAGGCGCGGATTTGATTGAAACCAATACGTTTGGTGCAACCACAGTCGCGCAAGACGATTACGACATGGCTGATCTGGCGCGTGAGATGAACTTGCAGTCAGCCAAAATTGCCCGTGCTGCTTGCGATAAATATGCCACGATTGATCGGCCTCGCTTTGTCGCCGGTGCTCTTGGACCTACACCCAAAACCGCCAGTATCAGCCCAGACGTGAACGACCCTGGCGCACGGAATGTGACTTTTGAGCAATTGCGAGCCGCTTATTACGAACAAGTCGAAGCGCTGGTCGAAGGCGGTAGCGACGTGTTGCTGGTGGAAACCATCTTTGATACGCTCAATGCCAAGGCCGCGTTGTTTGCAATTGATGAGTACTTTGAAAACTCAGGTGAGCGTTTGCCCCTTATCATCAGCGGCACGGTGACAGACGCATCAGGGCGTATTTTGAGCGGCCAAACGGTGACGGCTTTTTGGCACAGTGTGCGCCATGCGCGACCTTTGGCTATCGGTTTGAATTGCGCTTTGGGTGCGGCCTTGATGCGCCCCTATGTGCAGGAGTTGCATCGTGTGGCGCCCGATACGTATATCAGCTGCTATCCAAATGCGGGGCTGCCCAACCCTATGAGCGATACAGGCTTTGATGAAACGCCAGATGTGACTTCAAGGTTGGTTCGTGAGTTTGCGCAAGAAGGCCTGGTCAATATCGTGGGTGGATGCTGCGGAACCACGCCAGATCATATTCACGCCATCCAGCAAGCGGTTCAGACGACACCTGCTCGTATGTTGAAAAATACCTATTTCCACGCAGACGCAACTGTTTAGGCCCTTCATTTTCACCGCGCTGTGCGGTTTTATGTGGAAGTTACGGATTCTCAAGATTGTCGCCAAGGCTACAATCTGACAAAGTACAACAATCAGCGGTCATCCTTGTGATGAGGGTGGCGGC
>JAYWCQ010000190.1:0-4368 GCA_043780435.1 Polaromonas sp. | reverse complement strand
TGCCCCCACGTGCCCCCGGATGCTGCTAAACTCATTCGGACGTTAGCGCACCTCAATACTGATGTTTTCAGAGGGGAAATAAAAAAGCCCGGTAGGCTATGAACCTACACGGGCTTGAATATGGTGCCGGAGGCCGGAATCGAACCGGCACGGGTCTTACCCCGCGGGATTTTGAGTCCCGTGCGTCTACCAATTTCACCACTCCGGCTATGGAATGCATGAAGTATCAAATTATCGCACATAATTAGGCATGAATTATTTAACGATTGAAGATGTTATTGGAAAAACGCCATTGGTTGCCTTGCAGCGACTGGGTGCTGCAGAGAATTTGCTGCGAAAAAATGTCATTCTGGCCAAACTTGAAGGCAACAATCCTGCAGGCTCTGTCAAGGATCGCCCCGCGGTGTCAATGATCAAACGCGCTGAAGAGCGAGGACAAATCAAACCCGGAGATAAATTGATTGAAGCGACCTCAGGCAACACAGGCATTGCCTTGGCCATGGCCGCAGCCATCAAGGGCTACGCCATGGTGTTGATCATGCCGGAGGACTTGTCTATCGAGCGTGCGCAAACCATGAAAGCCTTTGGTGCGGAGTTGATTTTGACCCCTAAAAGTGGCGGTATGGAATACGCGCGAGACCTTGCGGAGCAGATGCAGAAAGATGGCAAAGGCCACGTTCTAGACCAGTTTGCCAATGCCGACAATCCGCGCATTCATTATGAAACGACGGGACCGGAATTGTGGGCGGATACCAAGGGGCAGATCACCCATTTCGTTAGTGCGATGGGAACGACGGGGACCATCACTGGAGTCTCGAAATTTCTCAAGGAAAAAAATCCCAATATCAAAATTATCGGTGCGCAACCCAGTGAAGGTTCGCGTATTCCGGGTATCCGCAAGTGGCCAACAGAGTATTTGCCAAAAATTTACGATCCTAGCCATGTCGATGAATTGGTCTATGTGAGCCAGTCTGATGCGGAAGATTTGTGCCGAAGATTGGCGCGTGAGGAGGGTATTTTTTGCGGTATTTCAGCTGCTGGTGCCTGCTGGGTTGCGCAGCAAATTGCCAAAACGACTGAAAACGCGACAATTGCATTTATCGTCTGCGATAGAGGTGACAGATATCTATCGACTGGTGTTTTCCCAGCTTGAGCTTTCGCGAGACTTGCCGTGTAGTGAAGAATTTCATGACATGATTCAGATTTAATGGATGACTACACACTAGGTAGCATGAATGACGCATTCAACTTCTGACTTTTTCGCGCAGATCACGCCAGTTTTGAGCAAGCTAGAGGCGCACGATATTGCCGCAAAGCTAGATTTGCGTACGCCTCCGCCCGCGTTTTATGCCAACCCGTATCCTGTCTACGCAGCCTTGAGAGAGCATGAGCCTGTGCGCCGCATGCCAGACGGGACGGTCTTGATCACGCGGTACAAAGATTTGATCCAGGTGTATCGTGATGCGCACACTTTTAGTTCCGATAAAAAGATCGAATTTGCACCCAAATTTGAGGGTGCTCCTGATTTGTTCGAGCATCATACGACCAGCTTGATTTTCAATGACCCGCCTTTGCATACCCAGGTGCGGCAAATCATGATGGGTGCGCTAACGCGGCGTGCCATTGATCAAATGGAGGGCAGTTTGACGGAGTTGGTGACGCGGCTGGCTGATCACATCGGAGCGCAAGGCGGCGGTGACCTAATCGAAGATTTCGCGGCGGCTATTCCCATTGAGGTGATTGGTAATCTACTGGATATTCCTCACAGCGAACGGGAGCCGCTACGGCGTTGGTCGTTGGCGATTTTGGGCGCATTAGAGCCAAAAATAACAACGGCACAATCTCAACTTGGCAATACTGCGGTGGCGGAGTTTTTAGAATACTTGAAGGTGCTGATTGCTGACAGACGTGCACATCCAGGTAATCCAGAAAGCGATGTGCTGACCCGGTTGATTCAAGGTGAACGCAGCGACAATGGCCAGCCATTGACCGAGCAGGAGTTGTTGCACAATTGCATTTTTATCTTGAATGCCGGCCATGAAACCACCACGAATTTGATTGGAAATGCCTTGGTGGCCTTGCAGGAGTGGCCGGTTCAAAAATCTGCTTTGATACAAAATATTCACAATAATCAACATGATAAAGAAAAACTGGATGATGTTTTGAATACCGCTGTCGATGAATTTTTGCGTTTCGAGTCATCCAACCAGCTGGGCAACCGGCGCGCCACGGTTGATTGCGTTGTGGGTGGTGTGCCTTTGACCGCAGGAACCCTGATTACGTTGTGCATCGGATCTGCCAACCGCGATCCAGCACAGTTTGAACGGGCTGAAGACATGGATATCTCCCGTCCCAATTGCAAGCATTTGTCTTTTGCCTTTGGTATACACCAGTGCGCAGGCTTGCATTTGGCGCGTTTAGAAGGGCGCGTTGCCCTGCAGATTTTCTTGCAGCGTTTTCCCGATTACAAATTGACGGCGATGCCGACGCGTGGCGGTCGTGCGCGTTTCAGGGGATTTTTAAACGCACCATTTTCAATCAATTAAAAATACCACTGCGATGCAAAACTACAAATTTTGTCCTACATGTGCCACACCTTTGGTGTTCGTATCGATGCTGGAAGATGGTGGTATGAAAGAGCGCTTGCGATGCCAAGCCTGTGACTTCACGCATTGGAACAATCCCACGCCAGTGCTTGCAGCGGTGATTGAATATGAGGGACGTATTTTTCTCGCGCAAAATGCAGCTTGGCCAGGCAAGATGTTTGCCTTGATCACTGGGTTTATGGAGGCTGGTGAAACACCGAAAGAGGGCATTGCCCGTGAAATCAAGGAGGAAACCAACCTTGATGCCAGTGAGCTCAATTTAATTGGCGTATACGATTTTCAGCGGATGAACCAGATCATCATCGCCTACCACGCCATTGCTTCAGGAGATGTGGTTTTGTCGCCAGAGTTGGTCGACTTTAGATTATATTCACCGCAAACCGTGAAATGCTGGCCGTCAAGTACGGGCTACGCCTTGGCGGACTGGCTCACGTCACGCGGTTACGAACCACAGTTTGTGGAGTGGCCGAAACCTTAACCGTAATTTATAAAAATAAAAAGCCCGTCAGACATTTAGTCAGACGGGCTTTTTATTCAGTGCATCTGAATTACTTCAGTTTCACTTCTTTGTAGTCCACATGCTTGCGTGCTTTAGGATCAAATTTCTTGATCAGCATTTTGTCCGGTGTGGTTTTTTTGTTTTTGTCAGTCGTGTAGAAATGACCTGTGCCAGCTGTTGATTCCAGCTTGATTTTTTCGCGTCCGCCTTTTGCCATGATGGTTCTCCGTATCTAGGTAAATTGGGTGGATGGATTAAGCTTGACCACGAGCGCGCATGTCTGCGAGCACGGATTCGATACCGTTTTTGTCGATCAAGCGGATGGCTGCTGCAGAAACGCGCAGACGAATCCATCGGTTTTCGGCTTCAATCCAGAAACGACGATATTGCAAGTTCGGCAAAAACCGACGCTTGGTGTGGTTGTTGGCGTGGGAAACATTGTTTCCCGACATTGGGCCTTTGCCCGTTACTTCACATACGCGTGCCATGTGGACACTCCTAAGAAAAACGCAACTATCAGCTAAATTTGAATGATTACTCATCAAAATCAACGGAAATGTCACGCGTTAACGGCATACGCCGCACCTCGCCGTCAAAGTTGTTTCAAAATTTTGGGCGGTAATAAGGTTGAATGCGCTAAATAATGCATAGCAAAACTTAGGCAAGCCTTGGATTATAACGTTTTTTGAGCCCCAGAATTGGGGCAGAGATGGATTCAGACTCCGTTTTGCTCTAAAAACCGTTGTGCGTCGAGCGCAGCCATGCAGCCGGTACCTGCGCTGGTGATAGCTTGGCGGTAAATATGGTCTTGCACGTCGCCTGCAGCGAATACGCCCGGGACGCTGGTCATCGTGGCCAATCCTTTCAAGCCCGATTGGGTGATGATGTAACCATCTTGCATGTCCAATTGACCTTTGAAGATGTCAGTATTGGGTTGATGGCCAATGGCGATAAAGCAACCTTTGAGCGTTAAATCTTCCGTACTGCCATCATTTACGTTCTTCAAACGAATGCCCGTAACGCCCGAAGCATCACCAAGCACTTCATCCAAAGTTGCATGCAGTTTGAGTTCAATTTTGCCAGCGGCTACTTTGGCCATCAATTTGTCGATCAATATGGCTTCAGCTTTGAATGTGTCGCGGCGGTGCACCAGATAGACCTTGCTTGCAATATTTGATAGGTATAGGGCTTCTTCAACGGCGGTATTTCCGCCTCCGATGACCGAGCAAATCTGCTCACGATAGAAGAAGCCATCACATGTGG
>JAYWCQ010000189.1:0-9170 GCA_043780435.1 Polaromonas sp. | reverse complement strand
GACCGGTAATTTCGGCCTTGGCGATGCCGGAACTGGCTGCGGCATAAAATGAAATGTTATGGCGTTGGGCTACTTGCTGCACCTGCTCCACCGAACGTGCACCGATGCCGCGCGGTGGAAAATTAACCACGCGCGAAAATGCGCCATCGTCATCCGGGTTGCCGGCGAGTCTGAGATAAGCGAGTGCGTGCTTGATCTCCTGCCGCTCGAAGAACCGCAACCCGCCGTAAACCCGATAAGCAAGACCGGCGCGGAACAAAGCGTGTTCCAGCACCCGCGATTGCGCGTTAGAGCGATACAGCAATGCCATATCGACGAGCGCCATACCCGTTCGCTCGAGCGCTCTTACCTCATCGACGATGAATTGCGCTTCGTCAATGTCCGATGCTGCGGCATAAATGCGGATCGGCTCGCCCTTGCCGGCTTGCGTCCACAGGTTTTTGCCGAGCCGATCCTTGTTGTGCTGAATGACCGCATTCGCGGCATCGAGGATATTGCCGTGAGAACGATAATTTTGCTCCAGCTTGATAATATTGCCGTTGGCAAAATCGCGCTGGAACTCACGCATGTTGGCCGCTTCGGCCCCGCGAAAACCATAAATAGACTGGTCATCGTCGCCGACGGCAAATACCGCGTGGTCGCGCCCAGCCAACAGTTTGATCCACTGATATTGCAGGCGATTGGTGTCCTGAAACTCATCGACGAGAATATGCTTGAAGCGCGCGCGGTAGTGTTCGCGCAAAACCTCGTTGCGCGCCAGCATTTCGTACGAGCGCAGCAGCAGCTCGGCGAAATCCACCGCGCCTTCGCGCTGGCACTGCGCGTCATAGGCAGCGTAGACCTCGGTCATGCGGCGCGAAAATTCGTCGTCGGCTTGCACATCTTTGGCGCGATTGCCCGCGTCTTTGGCGGCGTTGATAAACCACTGCGCCTGCCGCGCCGGATAGCGCTCGTCGTCGATGTTCATCAGCTTCATCAGCCGTTTGATGAACGCCAGTTGATCCTGACTGTCGAGTATCTGAAACAGATGCGGCAGATTCGCTTCGCGGTAATGCGTGCGCAACATGCGGTTGCACAGGCCGTGAAAGGTGCCCACCCACATGCCGCGCGTGTTGATCGGCAGCATGGCGGAAATGCGCGTAAGCATTTCCTTCGCCGCTTTGTTGGTGAAGGTAACCGCGATCAAGCCGTGCGGGCTGGCCTGCCCCGTTTGAATCAGCCACGCAATGCGCGTGGTGAGCACGCGTGTTTTGCCGCTGCCCGCGCCCGCCAGGATCAAAGACGACTGATGCGGCAGAGTGACCGCTTCGAGCTGGGGTTCGTTAAGGCCGGTGAGAAATGCTGGAGTGGCGGGAGTCATCAAGCGCAACTGAAATGTTGCGCTTGATTATACGGCACGCGAACGCCCGTGCGGCTGACCTCAATAGTTCCTGGGCGCGTCCGGCGCGTCCTTCGATGGAGGCCCGGCCTCGCCGCTCATCACGGTTTTTAATCGCGCCTGCAACGCATCGCGATCTTTCTCGGTGGCGACGCCCAACACGCACACCGCGTACTGCGTAGCGCCCTGGGCATTGCGCACCGGGTCGATCACCGCCGGATAGCCTGCGGCCTTCAGACGGTTTTCGAGATCACGCGCAGCGTCTTGATTCGCCAGTCGCGCCAGCTCGACACGAAAGCGTCCGCCGGCACGCGTTGCGCCCTGGCCTTCGCTGATCTCGGTTTCCCGCGCCCATTCGTCAATCTGCTGTTGCGGCACCTTGCCCACGGGTTTGGGCGTCTGGTTGCGTGGCGCGATAAAAAATTGCAGCGGCTCGTCCATGATGAATGTCTGCTGCTCATGACGCACGGCAATGCGGCCTTCGATCAGGCAGACCAGATCCTGTTCGTCGTTGGAGCGCCCCCAGAAGTCCGTGCCGCGTATGCCTGCCGTGATGGTGGAAATTTTCACATTGACGTCGCGCTCCGCGCGCGGCTTGCCGAACACGCCGGTGGTGAAACGAAACGCGCCCTTCACCACCTCCAGCGAGGCGCCGACCAGCGGATGGTTATCAGCGGTTTTCTTTTCTGTCAGGTTGTCCAGCCCCAGCGTGGCGTTCTCACCCAGCTTGATGGCGCTGCCTTCGGACAGGCGCAGCATCACGCGCGCGCGTTCGCCGGTGACGATGCGATCCTTGTCACTGAGCCGCATGCCGACGGTCAGCGGCTCGCGCCGCCCGTCGCGCTCCACCCAGGCTGGGCTGACCACGCCTTCAACGGTCAGCGTTTGAGCCACCGCCGGCGCAGCACACCACGCACACAACACCGCCAGCACACACCGCAGAAACTTCAACATCAGACACGCCTCGTTAGTGAACCTTTAGACTTGTCGGCGAATGTTACCAAAGGCTTACAGGTATAATCGTGAGGTTATTCACGTTTGTGCAACGCCTTTCGCACCTCATTCGCACCTCATTGGCACCTCATTGGCACCTCATTCGCACCCCACCTCGCGACCCCTCCGCATCATGCAGCAAAAATACAATCCACAGGTCATCGAACGCGACGCGCAAGCGTATTGGGATAACACGCAGGCGTTCGTCGCGCGTGAAACCCCCGGCAAGCCCAAATATTATTGCCTGTCGATGTTCCCGTATCCGTCGGGCAAGCTGCACATGGGCCACGTGCGCAATTACACCATCGGCGATGTGCTGACGCGTTATCACCGCATGAAGGGTTTTAACGTGATGCAGCCGATGGGCTGGGACGCGTTTGGCCTGCCCGCCGAAAATGCGGCCATGGCCAACCATGTGCCGCCGGCGAAGTGGACCTACGACAACATCGCGTACATGAAAAAACAGTTGCAGTCGCTGGGCTTTGCCATCGACTGGAGCCGCGAACTTGCCACCTGCAAGCCCGATTACTACCGCTGGAATCAGTGGCTGTTCCTGCGCATGCTGGAAAAAGGCATCGCCTACAAAAAAACCCAGGTGGTGAACTGGGATCCGGTCGATCAAACCGTGCTCGCCAACGAACAAGTGATCGACGGCAAAGGCTGGCGCACCGGCGCGGTGGTCGAAAAGCGCGAGATTCCCGGCTACTACCTCAACATCACCAAATACGCCCCCGAGCTGCTGGAACACGTGCAAACGGGCCTAGACGGCTGGCCTGAGCGCGTCAAACTGATGCAGGAAAACTGGATCGGCAAGTCCGAAGGTGTCCGTTTCGCCTTCCCGCATGAGATCAAGGATGCACAGGGAAAATTGCTGCAAGACGGCAAAATGTACGTCTTCACCACCCGTGCCGACACCATTATGGGTGTGACCTTCGTTGCGGTTGCGCCAGAGCACTCAATAGCGATTCGAGCCGGCGAATTAAATGCCTCATTAGCTATCAAAATTGAAGCGCTTAAAGAAGGTGGAACGACCGAGGCCGAACTCGCTACCAAAGAAAAAGAAGGCGTGGCGACGGGGCTGTTTGTGTCTCATCCGTTGACTGGCGAACAGGTTGAAGTGTGGGTGGGTAATTACGTGCTGATGAGTTATGGCGACGGCGCGGTCATGGGCGTTCCTGCGCATGATGAGCGGGATTTTGCATTTGCTCTCAAGTACGATTTGTCTATTAAACCCGTTGTTGCCTTGGCTTCTGCGGCCACATCAACGACAAGGGCTGCGCTGTCCGAAGCGGCGGCTTCCTCAGACGGACCTACCTCAACATCGTCCGCCGCCGCTCCGAACACCGCAGCTTCGAGCTTGTTCGATGTGACGGCGTGGCAGGATTGGTATGCGCAAAAACACGGCACAGTATCGGTTCATTCTGGTAAATTTAATGGTTTGGGCTTCAAGGCCTGTGTCGATGCCGTGGCTGCTGATTTAGCTGCACTTGGCCTCGGCGAGAAAAAAACCACCTGGCGCTTGCGCGACTGGGGTGTTTCGCGCCAACGCTACTGGGGCACGCCGATTCCTATCATCCATTGCGACGAACACGGCGCGGTACCGGTGCCTGAAAAAGACCTGCCGGTCGTGCTGCCACTGGACTGCGTGCCCGATGGTTCAGGCAACCCGCTGCACAAACATGAAGGCTTCCACACTGCGGGGAATGGAAGCGACAAGCCTGTCGCGTGCCCCATTTGCGGCGCAGCTTCGCGGCGCGAAACCGACACCATGGACACTTTTGTGGACAGTTCGTGGTACTTCATGCGCTATTGCGACCCGCAGAACGACCAGGCCATGGTCGGCGCGGGCGCAGACTATTGGATGCCGATGGACCAGTACATCGGCGGCATTGAGCATGCGATCCTGCATTTGCTCTACGCCCGCTTCTGGACCAAAGTGATGCGCGACATCAAGCTGACAAACCCCGATGGCACTCCCGCCAGCCGTGGTTTGGTCACCGTGGACGAGCCTTTCACCAAGCTGCTAACGCAGGGCATGGTGTTGAACCAGATTTATTCGCGTAAAAACGAAAAAGGTGGCGTCGAGTATTTCTGGCCGCACGAGGTGGAAGATATTGTCGATGGCAACGGCAAAGTCACCACCGCCAAAAGCAAAATCGATGGCTCCATCGTCAACTACGACGGCGTGGGCACCATGTCCAAGTCGAAAAACAACGGCGTGGACCCGCAGGATTTGATCGAGCGCTACGGCGCGGATACGGCGCGTTTGTACACCATGTTCACCGCGCCGCCCGAGGCGACGCTGGAGTGGAACGACTCCGCCGTGGAAGGCTCTTACCGCTTCCTGCGCCGTGTCTGGAATTTCGGAGTGAAGTTAAAAGATGCAAATTCAGATATTAATAATATAGCAGCTCAGGCAATAAATACGCCGGCTACAAGTGAAAATACCTCTAAAAACACCAAAAATCTGCGTTTAGAGCTGCACACCTTGCTGAAACAGGTCGATTACGACTACCAGCGCATGCAGTACAACACCGTGGTGTCGGGTTGCATGAAACTGCTCAACGCTTTGGAAGATTTCAAATCTGACGATTCGGCTGCTTCAAAAGCGGCGGTTTTAGAGGGGTTCGGTATCCTTTTGCGCTGTTTGTATCCGGCTGCGCCGCATTTGTGCCACGCTTTGTGGCAAAACTTGGGCTTTGCAGCCAATCTGGGCGATTTGCTGGATGCGCCTTGGCCACAGGTGGATGCATCCGCCTTGGTGCAAGACGAAATCGAGCTGATGTTACAAGTCAGCGGCAAATTGCGCGGCTCTATCGTGGTGCCGGCGGGTGCTTCAAAAGAGGAAATCGAGAAAATCGCGGTAAGCTCTGAGGTGGTGATCAAATTCGCCGCTGGCGCTGCGATCAAAAAAGTCATCGTTGTGCCAGGGCGCTTGGTCAATGTGGTTGTTTAACGTGATCGTTTAATGCTGTCATTTAACGCAATTTAGTGTCGCTATTTACTGAGAAAACCCTATGAAAAGACGTCTTTTTACCCAATCTGCCTTGCTGGCGCTGGCTGCATCGTCGGTAGGCGTTCTTGCTGGTTGCGGCTTCAAGCTGCGTGGCTCGTTCAGTTACGCCTTTAAAACCTTGTTCTCGGGTTTTGTTGACAATTCGACCTTGGGCAATGAGTTCAAGCGCGTGTTGGCAGCCGATGGTGCAGTGGCCGTCGTCACGGATGCCACCAAAGCGCAGGTTGTTTTAGAGGTGCTCAGCGAACAGCGCGAAAAAGTCGTGGTCGGTTCTACCGCAGCGGGCCAGGTGCGTGAGTTTCAACTGCGACTTCGCCTGAAGTTCAAATTGCGCACGCCTAGCGGCAAAGACATCATCCCTGAAACCGAGCTGTTGGTGCAGCGCGACATCAGCTTCAATGAAACAGCTGTGTTGGCGAAAGAAAACGAAGAAGCCGTGCTCTACCGCGACATGCAAACCGACATGGTGCAGCAACTGTTGCGCCGTTTGTCGGCTATCAAAGAGCTTTAAACAAAAAAATCTGTCATTCCCGCGAAGGCGGGAATCCACATGCATCGACATGCAACTAGCCGCAGGCCAACTCAGCAACCACTTCGCCAAAGGCCTGCGCTCGCTCTATACCCTGCACGGCGACGAGACGCTGCTGGTGCTGGAGGCGGCCGACGCGATTCGTGCCCAGGCGCGCAAGCAGGGGTTTACCGAGCGCAGCTCCTTCACCGTCGCTGGCGCACATTTCGACTGGGGAGAAGTGCTGGCCGCAGCAGGCAGCATGAGTTTGTTTGCCGACAAGCAAATCATCGAAATCCGCATTCCCTCGGGCAAACCGGGCAAAGACGGCAGCGTGCAATTGCAGCAATTGGCTGCACAAGCTGCAGAAAATAGCGACACCTTGACCTTGGTGATGTTGCCTAAATTGGACAAACCAAGCAAACAAGGTGCTTGGTTTACAGCCTTGGAAGCCAACGGCGTCAGCATTGAAGTTCAACCGGTTGAGCGTGCTGCCCTGCCGCAGTGGATTGCCCAGCGCTTGCAAGCCCAGGGTCAGCAGGTCGCGGCGGGTGTCGAAGGGCAGCAAACCTTGCAATTCTTTACGGATCGGGTGGAAGGCAACTTGCTGGCCGCCTTCCAAGAAATCCAAAAACTCGCACTGTTGCACCCCAAAGGCGAGTTGTCACTGGCACAGGTCGAAAGCGCGGTGCTGAATGTGGCGCGTTACGACGTGTTCAAGCTGTCCGAATCCGTACTTGCCGGCCATCCCGCCCGCGTGCAGCGCATGCTGGACGGGTTGCAGGCCGAGGGCGTGGCCGAGGTGCTGGTGCATTGGGCGATTTCTGAGGATATTCGCGCGCTCAAACGCGTGAAAGATGCCATGTCAAACGGTAAACCCCTGCCCATGGCACTGCGTGAGCAACGTGTTTGGGGCGTCAAAGAACGCCTGTTTGAGCGGGTGTTACCCCAACTCAGCAGCGCAGCCTTGGTTGATTTATTGGACGCTGCGCACAAGGTAGACGGCATCGTCAAAGGCTTGAAACAGCGCGATTGGCCCCAAGACAATTGGCAAGCGCTGCATCGGCTGGCGATGCAGCTATGCCAAGCGTGTATGACGCCGCAGTCGAGTAAAATTAAACTTTAAAAGATCTGTTAAAAGTGCTATTATTAGTATCAATAAACAGTCTAGAGACAAAAAAATGTCAAATTTGATATTGACCGAAACAACAGCCAGTGTGTCTGAGCTGAAAAAGAACCCTATGGGTACAGTAGCTATGGGTGAGGGGTTTCCGATTGCTATTTTGAACCGCAATGCGCCGGCTTTTTACTGCGTGCCAGCTAAGGCCTACGAAGCCTTGATGGACAGGCTGGAAGATTTGGAGCTGAACGCGCTGGCAGATTCGCGGATGGGGCAGCCAATCGTCAAGGTTAGTCTTGCAGAACTATGAACCTAGCTTTGAACTGGGATTTTTGGAGGAAGCGCTCAAAGAGTGGCGCAAACTTGACAATACCATCAGCAAGCAATTCAAAGAAAAACTGGCAGAACGACTGGCCCAGCCGCATGTGCCAACCGCTAGGTTGAGTGGGCATAAAAATCGCTACAAAATCAAGCTGCGAAGTGCGGGTTACCGACTGGTGTACGAGGTGAGGGATAGCGAGTTGATTGTTCTGGTGGTCGCTGTCGGTAGGCGGGATCGTAACGCGGTCTACAAAGCTGCAGCGCTGCGATGAAAATCAACGAAAATAGCCTCATGAACGCCCAAACCCACACATCTAGCACGACCAACGTCGCCGAGCTGCTGCAAACCCTTGGAAAACAGGCAAAAATGGCATCAGCCGGCGTATCTGTTGCCTCAGCTGCTATTAAAAATACAGCATTGTTGCGTTTGGCTGCCTTACTTCGCGCCAATGTAGCGGCTTTGCAGGCGGACAATGCCAAAGACATTGCCCGCGCCGTCCAAGCGGGTTTGTCCGAGCCCATGGTCGATCGCTTGAAATTGACGCCCAAAGTGCTGGAAACCTGCGCGCAGGGTTGTGAGCAATTGGCGGCCATGCCTGACATCATTGGTGACATCATCGGTATGAAGCAGCAGCCCAGCGGCATTCGCGTGGGGCAAATGCGGGTGCCGATCGGCGTGTTTGGCATGATTTACGAATCTCGCCCGAACGTGACGATTGAAGCCGCTTCCTTGGCGATCAAAAGCGGCAACGCCTGCATTTTGCGCGGCGGCTCAGAGGCGATTGAGTCTAACCAAGCTTTGGCGGTTTTGGTGCAGCAAGCACTGGTCGAAAGCGGTTTGCCACAGCACACGGTGCAATTGGTACCCACAACGGACCGCGAAGCGGTCAGCGCCTTGATCACCATGCCCGAATACGTTGATGTCATCATCCCACGCGGCGGCAAGGGGCTGATTGAGCGCGTTTCACGCGAAGCCAAAGTGCCGGTCATCAAGCATTTAGACGGCAATTGCCACGTCTACGTGGACGATCCGTGCGACATCGCCATGGCGGTGACGGTGGCCGACAATGCCAAAACCAGCAAATACAGCCCCTGCAACGCCGCTGAAGGTCTGCTGGTTGCCCAAGGCGCTGCCGCAGAGTTTTTACCCAAAATTGCCGCCATTTATGCTGCAAAAGGTGTTGAAATGCGGTGTGATGAGGCTGCAGCCGGCGTATTATTTGCTAATGACGCTATTAAAAAAGTAGCAAAAATAACTTTGGCCAAAGAGCAGGATTGGTACGAGGAATACCTGGCGCCCATTGTCAGCATCAAAGTGGTGGCAGGGCTGGATGAAGCGATTGCCCACATCAACAAGTACAGCAGCCACCACACCGACGCCATCATGACGACCAACCACATGCACGCCCAGCGTTTCTTGCGCGAGGTAGATTCCGCCAGTGTGATGGTCAACACCAGCACCCGCTTTGCGGATGGGTTTGAGTACGGTTTGGGGGCTGAAATCGGTATCAGCACCGACAAATTCCATGCCCGTGGCCCGGTGGGGATTGAAGGTTTGACGTCGCTGAAATACGTGGTTTTGGGTAATGGGGAAGTAAGGACTTGATGGTAATGAACACAGGGCACTCTGGGCAGATATTTAAACCACAAGTTTCCGCAAATTTTTGGCCCTCATCGGGCTATGAACTGTTGGATGTGGACGCGAATGGCCATTTGTTGGTGACAGACGCTTATCTGCGGCATTTGCTGTCGCGACCCGAAATTGCGCCGATTGCCGAATCTTGCGCGAATGAAGTTGCGCTACACCACTCCTTAGAGCAACAGCCACGGCGCG
>JAYWCQ010000188.1:0-8834 GCA_043780435.1 Polaromonas sp. | reverse complement strand
TTATATATCAAGCTACTTCGACACCTACCCCAACGTCTGGCGGCATGGCGACTGGCTCAAAGTCGGGCTGGACGGCAGCTGCATCATCTACGGCCGCAGTGACGCCACCATCAACCGCCACGGCCTGCGCATGGGCACCAGCGAGCTGTACAGCGCCGTCGAAGCCCTGCCTGAAGTGATGGATTCCATGGTTGTCGACCTCGAATACTTGGGCCGCGAAAGCTACATGCCCCTCTTCGTTGTCCTGCAAACCGGCCTGACCCTAGACGACGCCCTGCGCACCAAATTAGTCAATGCCATCAAAACCACCCTGTCACCCCGCTTCGTCCCCAACGACATCTTCCAAGTCGCCGAGATTCCGCGCACCCTATCGGGCAAAAAGCAGGAGTTACCCATCAAAAAACTGCTGTTAGGCCAGCCGATCGAGAAAGTGGTGAACAAAGACGCGATGGCCAATCCGGGGTGTTTGGATTGGTATGTGGCGTTTGCGCAGGGCAGGAATGCGGAGAATGCCTCGGTTTAGAGGTTAATTTGGCTATATCCGGCGTATTTATTGCCTAATGTGTATTTTATTAATAGCAAAATTTTCCACTAACCAGCACTCTCCACCGCCTGCGTAATGTGATGATGAATCCGTCCCGTGAAGTAGCGCGCCAGCACGGCTTCGGTGGCGGCTTTGGATGCAGCGCGCTGGGGGCTGGCTAGGGCTGTGTCTACGGCTACGCGCGTGGGGTAGGTGATGGCGAGGATGAGGGGCATCTCAGGGGCGCCTTCGTCGCGTTCGTTTTCAAAGCAGAGGCGCACGGCGAGGACGTCTGGGAAGGATTGCCAATGCGGGAGCACTTCGGCCAAGATGGCAGCGCGGAAGGCTTCGGTCTGGCCGGTATGGATGCGTCCTTCAAACAGGGCATAACGGGTGATCATGGGTGAGGTTCCTTTAAGACTTGATTAGTATTGTGCATCGTCATTGCATCCTAAAATTTGTTGCATTTACAACAAATATATGATTCAATTGCATCATGAATGCACAAACCGTAGCCCCCTACTTCGTTACCCACCGCGACAAAACCTTGTCTGCGCTAGGTCAGTTCATTGATATTGATGAGCTGAATGGTCTTGGACAACCCCCTGCATTCGTTGGAGTTCGGGAGGGCAAAGCTTGGGCGGAGGCTGCAATCAGACTACCAGCTGCTTTCAATAGTGAAAAAGCCGTGTCCATTTTGCGGCAGGGTATTTCCAGCCGGGCGATTGAGCCGCTGTCTGACTTGTTGGGTGTGGGCAAGGGAGACTTTGCGGCATATTTGGACTTGGACCGCACCACCGCCCTGCGCCGCGCGAACAAAGACCAGGTGCTGCCCATGCACGCGGCTGAGGGAGTTTTGCGGCTGCTGGAGCTGGAGGCGATGGCGACGGAAACGTTTGAATCTGACGACGCTGCCCACGGCTGGCTGCGTCGCCAGCACCCCATGCTGGAGGGCGAATGCCCACTGGCGGCGGCGAAAACATCGTTTGGCACACGGCGGGTGAAGGACATGCTGATTGCCATCAAATATGGCGGTGTGGCTTGACGGTTGGATTAGCGTCCGGAATTCATGTCTGGCGAATTTCCTATTCGGGCGCTCTGAATCTCACCAGCTTGGGCTTCGGCTCGGCGCTGGGCGACGGGCGCTGGCACATGGGTGCGCCGCAATCGCCACAAATCATCTACGCAGCCAGCAGCCGCGCGCTGTGCCAGCTGGAAAAACGGGTGCATTGCAACGGTGCAACACCTAAAAACATGGCTTTGATGCGGCTAGAGTTGCCTAAAAACGCCGTTTGCTTGGACACTGAAAATTTAGGCGTACCCCCCGACTGGCGCGCCCAGCAAGCCAGAACGCAGCAATTGGGCATGCACTGGCTGGCGTCCAAAGCCAGCCTAGCCCTGTGGGTGCCGTCGTTTGTGGAGCCGGTAGAGCGCAATTTGCTGATCAACCCTGCGCATGCGGATTACCCGAACATCAAGCTGGTGGTTGAGAAAAACCCGTTTGTGTTCGATCCGCGGCTGTTTTAACGTTAAAACACAAAATTTATGTGATAAATCTGACTCTAGCCAGAGTATTTATTGCCTATAGTGCTATTAAAAGTATAGTAATTTAAGACTCAAACCTCAAAACATCGCACACAACTCAGCCAAACTTTTCACCTGCCGCAGCGACTGGTGATGCGGCTCGGGCTTGTAATCTGATTCGTGCGGCCAGTCTTTGCCTTCGCGGTTGAGCCACGCGGCGTGCATGCCGGATTGCAACACGCCAACGGCTCGCGATCCGCTGCGGGCGATATTAGGCCGATGTCAAGGGTCTGCCCATTTTGCAGAATATTCAGCATTCTCAATGTCGAATTTTCACTAACGCACGACCCCTGCCTGAACCTAAAGTCTGTCTACACGCCAAGCAGCCTTGCATTGAGGGCGTGACCACTTAAGGAGAACGCTATGCACACTATTCCCACCCGCCGTCTGCTACGCGAGATTGTTGGCTCAGATGCCGGCAAGATGACCCGTATGGATCGAGAGACCGTTAAGCCGATTTTACTGGCTATAGGAATCGCTGTCAGTGTCATCATCTCTATCGCGGGCTGCCAGCAGTTCGATGGCAAGATGAGCGCCGCTGCGGTGCTTCAGCCAGTGGCCGCGGTCCACGCGACCACCGATGTCCATCACAGCCGATGGATCTCGCAGGCACATGTCCTGGCTGCGAAGAACGGTGCCGACGGCGCTGTGTCAGACCTGAGCTATTAGTCCTGTGTTGCTGCCCGCTATCTGGGCCAAGGTCATCGCTAAATCGCGCAATTGGCACCAACTTCTGCCATAAGATTGGGGTTAAACTGCGCTGTGCTAATTGAACAACAACAAATTGAGGCGATGCGATGAAGGCCGACGATCCATTCAGTAGTGGCTTCTTCGACAACGCCGACGCGGCGGCGACACCCGGCAACGGCTCGTTGGCCGACAACGCGATCCACCCGTTGACCAAGCTGGGGCACTTGCGCCGATTTTCGTCGCAAAGCATTTTCATGGTTGAGGGTGACATTGCCGATTCGATTTACATCATTCTCGAGGGTCGCGTGAAGGTGTTCTCTTCCGAGCCTGACGGAAGTGAGATCGTGCTCAATATTTGCGGCCCCGGCGAATGGCTGGGCGAGCTGTCTCTGGATGGCGGTCATCGCTCAGCCTCGGTCATGGCGCTAGAAAGCGTGAACTGCTCGATCGTGACGCGCCACAGTTTGCGCGAGGCCATCACGCACGACCCCGACTTGGCGTGGCAGATCATCGGCACCTTGATCAGCCGGACGCGGCAGGCAACTGGCCAAATCAAGCGCTTGGCATTGCACGACGTTTATCAGCGCGTCACACACCTGCTGCAAAGCCTGTCCCACGATCAGGCGGGTGTGCGGGTTGTGTCAGACAAGCTGCCGCAGCAGGAGATCGCCAATCGGGTCGGCGCCTCGCGTGACATGGTGGCACGCGTAATGCGACAGCTGGTGACCGGTGGCTACGTGGAGGTGGATCACAAGCTCATCAAGCTGACCAAACCGTTTCCGGCACGCTGGTAGTGGCAGGGCGGGGGCAGCGTGGTTATGTAGAAAATTCACGCTTCTTTTGGTGTAATTTTCCAAAACGCTGATGGGCAGGTTCACTCCACTATAGCATCTGCATTCACCACCTAAGCAGCTATTAAATACATAGCAGAATCAGCCACCTAAAGCAATTCGCACAACTCAGCCAAGCTTCTGACATGCCGCAGCGACTGATGATGCGGCTCGGGTTGCTCGTGCGGCCAGTCTTTGCCATCGCGGTTGAGCCAGGCGGCGTGCATACCGGATTGAAGGGCGCCTACGGCGTCTAGGGCGCTGTCGTCGCCTATGTGCAGGACGTTGGCGACGTTCACCCCGACGGCTACGGCTGCGGCTTTGAAAATGCGGGGATCGGGCTTGGCGATGCCGAATTCGGCGGCGCTGATCGCGCCTTTGAAGTATTTGGACAAGCCGACGCGCTGCACGTCTGCCGTGCCGTTTGAAATGGCGACTATGGGGTAGCGGGCGGCCAGGTATTGCAGGGCGGGCAAGGCGTCGTCGTAGAGTTCGACGCTGTTGCGGGCTTCGGTGAAGACTTCGTAGGCAACCACCGCGAGCGCGGGGTCGTCGCCGCCGTTGACCAAGCTGCGGCGAATGGCCTCAAGGCGCAAAAAGTTGTAATCGTGCGCCATGTGGGGAAATTCAGCGATCAGCGTTTCGCGCCGACCGCGCATGGCTTCTGGGGTTTCTAGCAGGGCGGCAGTGTTGGGGGTGTGTGTTTTCAGCCAATCATGCAGCACCGCTTCGGCCTTGCGGATGGTGGGCCAAACGGGCCAGAGGGTGTCGTCTAGGTCTAGGGTGATGGCTTGGATGGTGGAATAAGGCATATCGGCAATGGTGGCATGGAATTCCTCCCATAATAGGCGAAATGACTAGTGCAGCTTCACAATCACCACTAAAACCTTTGCCGCAACTTGGCGCTGGGGAAGCGTTTCCTGATGTCAATATTCAGCATGAGCTGAGCGACGAGATGCCGGGTTTGGTGGCTGTGGGTGGGGCTTTGGACGTGGCGACGTTGAAACGGGCGTATTCGCAAGGCATTTTCCCGTGGTTTAGCGACGGGCAGCCGATTTTGTGGTGGAGCACCGACCCGCGCATGGTGCTAAAAGTAGCGGACTTTAAGGTGCAACCATCGTTCAAAAAGACGCTGAAGAAGTTTGCAAGTGGCTCTAAATTTGGGTCTATGGGCGGGATTGACTGCGAGGTGCGGTTTGACACAGCTTTTGAGCGGGTGATCAACGCCTGCTCAGCCACCCCGCGCGATGGTCAGCGCGGCACGTGGATTGTGCCGCAGATGGTGGATGCCTATATTGCACTGCACAAAGCGGGTTTTGCGCACAGCGCGGAAACATGGGTGAATGGCGAGCTGGTGGGTGGGCTGTATTGCGTGAATATTGGCAGTGCGGTGTTTGGCGAATCTATGTTTTCACATGCGACGGATGCATCCAAAATCGCCCTCGCCGCTTTGGTATGCTTTTGCAGGACGAATGGGGTTGAATTGATTGACTGCCAGCAGAACACGTCACATTTGGCGTCGCTAGGTGCGAAAGAAATGCCCAGAAGCGAATTTGTGGCAGAGGTAAAAGCAAGGGTCAGCCAGTTGATGCCCATTTGGCAATTTAGCCCGCAACTTTGGCAACAATTGCTATAAGCTCTAACCCAATCAACATGTCGCAACTCAAAGACCTACCCGCGCAAACGTTGCAATTTTACGCTACGGCAGAGTACCCGTGCAGCTATTTAGACAACCGACAGGCGCGTTCGCAGGTGGCGACGCCTAGTTATTTGATTCGCAATGACGCGTATTCTGAGCTGGTGACGCAAGGGTTCCGCCGAAGCGGTATGTTTACCTACCGCCCGCAGTGTGATGGCTGCCAAGCGTGCGTACCGCTGCGGGTGCTGGTGGACCAATTCACGCCATCGCGCAGCCAAAAACGCTCACAAAAGCAGCACGGCAACTTGCAGGCACGGGTGCTGGAACTGGGTTTTGACGCCACACATTACGCGCTGTATTTGCACTACCAAGCATCGCGCCATGCGGGTGGTGGCATGGACCAAGACAGCATCGACCAATACACGCAGTTTTTGCTGCAAAGCCGTGTGAATACGCGCTTGATTGAGTTTCACGAATCCATGCCAGATGGCACGGCCGGTGCGCTGAAAATGGTCAGCATTGTAGATGTGCTGAACGATGGGATTTCGGCGGTTTACACGTTTTACGAGCCAGATGCCGCCGCCAGCTTTGGCACGTTTTGTGTGCTGTGGCAAATCGAACAAGCCAAGAAACTCGGTTTGCCGCATGTTTACTTAGGCTATTGGATTGAGCAAAGCGCGAAGATGCGCTACAAAATGCGTTTTAAACCGCATGAGATTTTGCAACGTGGCACCTGGAAATCAGGCTAAACCCTAGCGCCTTCATTTCACATGGTAAAATTAACCATGCCAAAAATAGACAAAATGCCGAAAAACTTGCCTGCTGCAACGCCCACCATTCAGGTGCTGGAACGCATGTTTATGCTGATTGACGTTTTGGCTGACCGTGACGAGGCGATGTCGCTGAAAGAAATCAGCCAGAAAACGGGGCTGCACCCCTCCACCACGCACCGTATTTTGAATGATTTGACCTTGGGCCGCTACGTGGATAGACCCGAAGCTGGCAGCTACCGCCTAGGGATGCGTCTGTTGGAGCTGGGAAACGCTGTTAAAAGCCGTTTGGACGTGCGCGAGGCGGCACTCGCGCCCATGCGCGAGCTGCACAAGCTAATTCAGCAGCCGGTAAACCTGTCGATGCGCCAAGGTGATGAAATTGTTTATATTGAGCGCGCCTACAGCGAGCGCTCTGGCATGCAAGTGGTGCGCGCCATTGGTGGCCGCGCGCCGCTGCATTTGACATCTGTGGGCAAACTGTTTTTAGCGGTGGACGATGCCATCAAGGTGCGCGCTTATGCAGGACGCACGGGTTTAGCTGGTCATACCAAAACCAGTTTGACCGATTTAACGGCTTTGGAGCGTGAGCTGTCACGCGTGCGCCAATATGGCACAGCGCGTGACAACGAAGAACTGGAAATGGGTGTACGCTGCATGGCAGCGGGGATATATGACGACCAGAGCAAACTGGTTGCTGGCTTGTCTATATCAGCGCCAGCAGATCGTATCGATGAAGCTTGGTTGGCCAAACTGCAAGCAACGGCAGCCGAGATTTCAACGTCCTTGGGTTTTAAGGGTAAAAATCAAGCCTAAAAAACTTGAATCGTCTTCAACCTTGCTTGGCAACCACAGGCAATGCATGGGGTTTAGACTCTACCCAGCGGCGTACGCGCTCTGCATCACCCAAACGGCTGAGCTTACCTGCTGAATCCAAAAACACCATAATCAACTTGCGACCAGCGATTTTGGTTTGCATGACCAAGCACTGACCTGCTTCGGAGATATAGCCCGTTTTTTGCAAACCAATCTCCCACTCTGGGTTTTTAACCAAGCGGTTGGTCGTGTTGTACTGCAAGGTGCGGGCACCGACGGCGACTTCATAACCTGGCGAAGTGGAATACTCGCGCACGGCTTGGTCTTTGTAAGCGGCATTCACCAGAATCGCCAAATCTTGAGCACTTGACTGGTTATGACTGGATAAACCCGTTGGCTCAACATAACGCGTAGCCGTCATTCCCAATAACTTGGCCTTCGCATTCATCAAACGCACAAACTCTGTTAAACCGCCTGGGTAGGTGCGACCCAACGCATTGGCTGCGCGGTTTTCACTAGACATCAAGGCCAAATGCAGCAACTCTGCACGTGTCAAGGTTGTACCCACGGTTAGACGCGAGCGGCTGCCTTTTTCAGTATCCACATCGTCTTGGGTGATGGTGATGGGCTCGTTCATGGGTAAACGTGCTTCTGACAAGACAACGCCTGTCATCAGTTTGGTCAGCGAAGCAATGGGCAGCACCGTAGCACCGTTTTTACTGAACAGCACCTCATTGGTATCTTGGTCAATCACCAAAGCAACGCCAGACTTCAAATCTAGCTCATCGCGTGCAGTGTGTAGCCCTGCCATTTCCCCAAACGATTGCTTAGGCGGCACGAAAGGCATGGCAGCCAACACGATGGCACGGCGATGTGCAGCAACCAAAGCTTTGCCTTTGAGGGGACGACCACGTGCGTCTTTCAGCAAGCGCGAATTAACGACGACAGATTGAGCATTGCCTCTGACGCGAACCACCATCTTGCCGTTGGCTTTGCTGCGGCTTGACATGGCCACCGCATGTTTACCCGCTTTTTTAGATTTTGCGAACGCTTTTGATGAAGCTTTGACTTGCTTAGCTGCAATGGCTTTTTTGGCGTGAGGTTTGTTGGTTTTAGCCGCGCTGGTCAGCGGGAAGCTGAACGCCAAAAAAAGTGAACTGATCAAGGCAAGCTTACCTACCAGTTGAAAGAGGTGTTTCAAAGTATTTCCAGAAGCAAAAATCTGAGCAGAAGCCATTGCGGGTGTCTCCATGCAAGTTTGTTATGCATGGAGTGTACACACATAAAAATACTTCGCAAGATCAATCACTTGCAAAGTATTGTTAACTTACAAAATAAGTTATTAGTAATAACCCTAGCCTTGCGCAGCAACTCTGTCAGCTTTGTTTTGTAACTTATTGAGAGCACTCAAATAAGCTTTGGCAGAAGCAACGACAATATCAGGGTCGGAACCCACGCCATTGACCACGCGACCGCTGTTTTGCAAGCGCACTGTCACTTCGCCCTGGCTCTCTGTAGACCCGCTTATGGCGTTGACAGAATAAAGCACCATCTCTGCACCGCTTTTGACGTGTGATTCGATGGCTTTAAGGGAAGCGTCCACGGGGCCGTTGCCGTCTGATGAACCTTTGAATTCTTTGCCATTGGCAGTAAAAACAATGCTTGCCTGCGGGCGTTCACCCGTTTCAGAGTGTTGCGAGAGCGACACAAAAGCGTATTGTTCAATTTCATCGCTGACGCTTTCATCGCTGACCAAAGCCAAAATGTCTTCGTCAAAAATATCGCTTTTGCGATCAGCCAACTCTTTGAATCTGGCGAAGGCGGCGTTGATTTCAGATTCCGACTCCAATTGCACACCCAAGTCTTGCAAGCGTTGTTTAAACGCATTGCGACCACTGAGTTTGCCAAGTACGATTTTGTTGGCTGACCAGCCCACGTCTTCTGCGCGCATGATTTCATAGGTATCACGCGCTTTGAGCACG
>JAYWCQ010000187.1:0-3402 GCA_043780435.1 Polaromonas sp. | reverse complement strand
TCATGCTTTACTTCAAAAACTTGTCGAACGTGACCAGCTTGGGATTGGCCTTGAGCCATAGCAGCATCTGGCGCTTGCGTTCTTCAGCGCCCTGAAACTTACCGTTGATGCGCGTCACCTCAGCCATCGGCACAATGCCGACAAAGTGCCCATCACCCCAGCGGTCGCCAGCAGTCAGCGTTCGCAAGGCTGCGGCCTGTTCGAGTAATGGCTCGGCGTCATAGGTCAGCCTTGTCACGGCCTGGTCGCCCTCAAGCGTGATCTGCCGATGGATGCCGAAAGCGTTTACGCCTTCGTCTAGGGTTACGCTGCCATCGAGTTCCATGTCATCCCTTTGTTAAATTAGGAGGGGCCTTGCACCCCATCGCCATTTAAGGTGTCAGACCATTAAGGGGTCAAATCGGCAATTTTCGCAATTGCCGTAGGAGCACGCACAGCCAGCGCACAGTCAGCGGTAATCAGCACTTTGTCACTGTCGCCGGTCTTGGCTAGGTCAACGGTTTTGAAGCCGTCAAGGAAAGCCAAATCGAGGTAATCAGTGTTCAGCACATACGCTGTAGTCGCGCCAGCCAAGAGGTAGTGAGGAACCACGGAGATAGCCCCAAAGTCACTCATGTACACCTCAGCACCGCCCACGACAACACCCTGTTGCTTGCCCTTCACTTCAAATCGGTTCTGCGCAATCGAGGCGAAAGCAGAGAACAAACCTTTGTGAGCCGGGGAAACCACCAACATTTCAGCGAACTGGCCTGAGGTGGTGTAGATGTTCTGGCAAGCGGTATCCAGAAGCGCCTTGGTGAAGGTGCGTGCCGTGCCAGCAACAACGGCCGCCGTTGGAGCGCCCGAAGTCCATGCGGCAGTGGAGCCAGTCGCGCCGTGCAGCGGATTGGACACAGCCTGCACACCCAAGCCACCAGACTGACCAGCAACCGAAGTCGTAGCAGCAATGGCGGGTTGACTAGCAGACAGCACCATAGCTTCGATGTTGCGCTTCAGCTCAAGCATTTTCTTACCCTTGAGGTAAGGCATCTCCATCGTGCGACCGGCCTTTTTAACGATGTTGGCGCGGCGAGAAACGCCGACCGTACCATTGAAAATTTGTAGGTGGTTGCCAATTCTTAAAGTCGCATTTTGCGCATCTAAAATTGCATCATCACCGTCGATCATTTTATTTCCGGCCGATGCAGCGGCCAAGGAGTCGGTCTGCCATTCGTGGAAATCAGTAACCGCAGTGACGCGGCCCATCGCGGACGTGATCGGGGTTTCACTGGGCGAGGTGTTGAAGATTTTGTCGATCAGGTCTTCACGGTTTCCCTTGAGGGAGGCCTTCTGATATAGGTTGGTAGGTACAGTCATTTAAGTTCTCCAGTTACCGCAAAAATTCGGCGAGGTCATTGAGTTTTGCCCGACCGGACTTGAACTTGGCGTCCATATCACGGTCACGGCGTTCGTTCGCGGGTTGTGCTTGGCGTGTTGGCATACGGGGTGCGGCTTGCACTTTCTTGGTGACGTCAGCCTTTTGAGCCTTCAGCGCGCGGTATGCCACGGCATCACGCATCACTTGCACCATGCGATGATCGAGAACGGTTGAAAGCTCTTCCTGCGAAAAGCCATAGTTCTTAATCACGCCACCGTAAATGTTTTCCAGCTTCGGCTTGTCGATTCCCTCCTGTTGGAGAGCCGCCCAGGTTTGACTGAAGAGCTTCGCCTTGCGGTTTTGCTCTGCCTGCTCTGCCTGTTGCGTGGCCTGCTGCTTTTCACCTTGGATTGATTGATCCAACTGGTTCAAGTAGTTGCCGATCTGTCGCTGTCGCTGGTTTTCTGCCACCCACGCCGCCGGGTCAGAATTGGCAAGTTGCGCCATTTCAGACTCGGACTTTAGACCCGCCATGTTCACGATGGCCGACCGCGTTAGCTCAGCCTGTGAAAGGTAGTTCTGGCGAATCTCTTCGTGTTTGCTGGTCAAAAACTGCACCGCTTCATTCTCGCGCGCAGCTAACGCGGTCGTTTTACGGGTGTAGTCCTTTTGGCGCATGTAAGACGATGCGAGTTCTTCCGTTGTAGCTTCAACGGTTTCCTCAACGCCATCTTCGCCTTTCACCTTGAAGGTGATCTTCTCGACGGGTGCAGGTTCGTCGTCGGCTTCGTCGTCAGCCGGTTCGTCGCTGTCGTCGTTTGTAGGTTCTTCGGTTGTCTCGTCCGAGGCCGATTCGTCTACGGTTTCAGCTTCAATTTCGTCATTGGATTCCTCTTCAGGAGTGTCCGACAAAAAAGAAACGAGGTCGCTCAATCCACCTGATTCGGGTGCAGAGACTGCTTGTCCGTCCATGATGATTTACTTTCAAAACGCCATTCATTAGTATGAGAATGGCCTAAGGCGGGTATTTATCCCGCAATAGCTACATACCTAGCCGTTAACTACCTTACGCAACATTCGGCGCCCCGCCGATTCGTCGCGCAAATTATTCAAGTCGATCCTGTGTTTCGCCAGTTTCCCGGTTTCCACCACGCCTAGCAAAATACCCTCAAACTTGTCTGTCAGCTTTGCCAGTTGCAGGAGCAGCAATTGCCCTTCCTTGTCGCGCACTGGGCAATCTTTCCACTGATCGACAACGGCCTGCTTCAGTGTTGCAAACGCTTCTTTGAAGACCACGTTCTCTAGCACTTGAGTGGCATCGATGCCACGCTGGTTTTGTTGTTGCTCTGTCATGGCGGTATTGTCATCGCTGGTAAAGGGGGCTATTTCAGGGCCTGGCCGTTGCGTTCAAGTATGGAGAGCAAGCCTTCATTGCCGGGGAAAACGAATATCATATATAATCTACACATGACAAATACCCAATGGAAAGCTGTAACCCGTTTCCCGTTTTCTACTTGTTACGAAGTCAGCAATACGGGTCTTATTCGCCGCATTCCGGGCTTTGCTAAAGATGGCCGGAAAGTGCGCGGCGGCGTAATGGCAAACGTGCTTATCAAGGGCTACCACATCGTTCTGATGCAGGCCGCTGGCCTTAAATGGATGGCGCGAGTTCACCACGTTGTTGCTCTTGCATTTATCAGCGAAGCCCCCGGCCCAATCAGCGTAACGGGCTGGACAATCAACCACAAAAACTTCGACAAACTTGATAACAATGTTGAAAACCTTGAATGGATGACTGCCAAAGACAACCATCAGGATTGCGTTGACAAAGGAAGGAAAGCGCATGGCGAGAAGCATTACAAATCCATTCTTACAGAGGACATAGTGCGACAAATGAGAAAGCTCAGAAACGATGGAATGAAGGTAAAAAGCATTGCAGAATCTTTTGGATTCAAAGAACATGTTGCATCCGATGTCTTATTGCGTAGATGTTGGAAGCACGTCATTTGATCGGAATCCCGTTTCTTTCCAAGATTGTCAATAAA
>JAYWCQ010000186.1:0-2650 GCA_043780435.1 Polaromonas sp. | reverse complement strand
AAACTGGGAATGGGCCGGCAAGTGGGCGGCGCGGGCGGACGATCTGCTGTCCTGGCTGCCCGCACGCATCACCGCTGTGCTGCTGTGGCTGGCGTCTGGCTCGTGTTCGGGCTTTAAGGTGACGTCGTTCTGGTCACGTTTGCGGCAGGAAGCCGCCAAAACGCCATCCCCCAACAGCGGCTGGCCTATGGCGTCCATGGCTTTGTTGCTGAATATCCAGCTCGCCAAGCCCGATGTTTACACCTTGAACCCGTCTGGAAACGCCCCGAATACGCCAGACACGTCAACAGCCATCAAATTAGCCTCAAAATCGACCTTAGCCGTCGTATTTATTGCCTGTGCAGCTCTGTTTTTGATAGCTTTTTTGGGGCGCTCATGAATCTGCAAACAGTCCACGCCGTGCCCACCCGCATCCATGGCGGCACCGACGCACTGGGGTTACCTGCGTTTGACTTCTCCACCAACAGCAACGCCTGCGGCCCATGCCCGATCGCCCAGCTGGCCGTTACTGACGCTGATGCCTCGCATTATCCAGACGCCAGTTACACGGCGCTGCGAGATAAGTTGGCCGCCTTTCATGGGTGCGAAGCTTGGCGCATCGTCATTGCCAGCAGCGCCAGCGAGTTCATTTTTCGCATCACCGCCTTGGCCAAGTTGAACGGTGCAAGTTCTGTCTTTGTGCCGCCGCACAGCTTTGGCGATTACACCCACGCCGCTCACGCTTGGGGTTTGCCTTTGAGGATGGACGCTAAAGATGCTGGATTGATTTGGCATTGCCAGCCGTCCAGCCCGCTGGGGCTGATCAGCTCAGACGCCATGGAAGTCTCATCCAACGCCATCCACGTTCTCGATTTGGCTTACGCCCCTTTGCAATTGAGCGGTAAAAAAACAGAAGCAGGGCGACACGACGCGGTTTGGCAGCTTTACTCGCCCAACAAAGCGCTGGGTTTGACAGGGGTGCGGGCGGCTTATGCGGTTGCGCCGCTGGGCTCAGACCTGTTGGTGAACCAATTAGCTGGTCTGTCTGCGTCATGGCCACTGGGCGCGCACGGCGTGGCGTTGCTGGAGAGTTGGGTCACTGCAGATGTTCAAAACTGGCTCAGTAACAGCCTGCAAACACTGCAACTCTGGAAAACGCGTCAAATTGAGTTGCTTGAATCGCTGGGTTGGACATGCCTACCCAGTGTCACCAACTTCTTTTGCGCTGCGCCCAAGTTGGCTGACGGCTTCACTTTAGAGCAGGTTTTGGCGACGTTGCGGCAGCAAGGCGTCAAGTTGCGGGACACGACCTCGTTCGGCTTGCCCGGCCAAGTACGCGTGAGCGTCCAGCCACCCGCCGCACAAGATGCCTTGCAGCAAGCTTGGCTCAATATCATCAAAAACACAACAAAGGATATGGCATGACCGCAAAAGCCGGCAATGACAAAATAACGGCTAAGGCCGTTATGGTCTTGGGCACGACCAGCGGCGCTGGCAAAAGCTGGTTGACCACCGCGCTGTGCCGCTACTACGCCCGTCAAGGGCTGAAAGTCGCGCCCTTCAAAGCGCAGAACATGAGCAACAACGCACGGGTGGTCGACGGTGGCGAGATCGGCAGCGCCCAATACTTTCAATCTTTAGCCGCCAACGCCGTCCCCGAAGTCCGCATGAACCCGCTGCTGCTCAAACCCGAGCGTGACACCCACAGCCAGGTCATTTTGCTGGGGCAGGTGAACGACGAGTTAACCCACGCCCCCTGGCGCGACCGCAGCGAACGCGTCTGGCCGACGATTCAAAAAGCGTTGAATGAGCTGATGGCGGAGAACGACGTGGTCGTGATTGAAGGCGCAGGCTCGCCCGCCGAGATCAACCTCAAAGCCAGTGACATCGTCAACATGCGGGTAGCAGTCGCCGCCAACGCCGCCTGCCTGCTGGTCACCGATATTGACCGGGGCGGCGCGTTTGCCCATTTGTACGGCACGTTTGCGTTGTTGCCAGCTGATGAGCAAGCCTTGATCAAAGGCTTCGTACTCAACAAGTTCAGGGGCGACGCCAGTTTGCTCTCACCCGGCCCAGAGCTGTTGGCTGAGTTGACGCGCGTGCCTGTCGTAGCAACGCTACCCATGTGGTGGCAACATGGCCTGCCTGAAGAAGATGGTGTGTTTGACGACCGCAGCGTGGCTTCTGGCGCTGTCACCACCACGATTGCCGTGGTAGCCTACCCCCGCATCAGCAACCTGGACGAGTTCCAGGCGCTGAAAAACGTGCCCGGCGTGCGCCTGAAATGGGTACGCAGCCCGAGCGAAATTCTCGATGCCGACTGGGTCATCCTGCCCGGCAGCAAGCACACCAGTGGCGACCTGGCTTGGCTGCGTTCGCAAGGCCTGGATGCCGCCATCGCCGCGCACGCCGCGCAGGGCAAAGCGGTGCTGGGTATCTGCGGTGGTTTGCAGATGCTGGGCGAGGCGCTGATTGATATGCACGATATCGACGGGAATGCGCCTGGCCTCGGTCTGCTCCCACTCGTCACGAATTTTGAAATCGCCAAAACCGTGCAACACCGCCAGATACCGTTTGGCAACTTGACCGGCTTGTGGTCCAAGTTGAGCGATGTGACCGTGGCCGGCTATGAAATCCACCATGGCCAAACCGCACAACACCCCGCCATGGC
>JAYWCQ010000185.1:0-3429 GCA_043780435.1 Polaromonas sp. | reverse complement strand
CTAGGCCGGTGCTCATGGCTTTCAGGCTGACGTGGATCTTGCCCATTTGACGGTCAATCCACGCTTGGCTGCGCTGCTCTGCCGTGCGGCCAGCCCAGGCGGCTTCTAAGCGGGCGAGGATGGAAGCGTCCAGCAGGCCATCGGCCAGAGCCTCCCAAGTTTTGACCTCAGCACGTTCGCGGCCAGAGGCGGGAATGAGCTTACCCACAGGAGACAAAATGTCGAGGTATTCGACGATCACGCGAGAGTCAAACAAAGCTTCCCCCGCGTCCAAAATCAAGCACGGCACTTTACCCAACGGGTTGGCGTGGTTGATGGTCGTGTCTACCGCCCACACATTTTCTTCAACAAAAGTGTACTCAAGCTTTTTCTCGGCCATCACAATGCGCACTTTACGCACATAGGGGCTGGTGGTCGCGCCAATCAGTTTTAACATTCAATTCATTCGTAGTCTCTACAGACTTCATTCTATAGTGCACAACCCTTATTTTTCTTGCAAAAATCAGATGTTGAACAGATGTTGTTTTTTTGTCAGGGATTTCCCGTACAACACCTTCGCACAGCACCTACAATTGGACGATGAATTCGACCCATACAACATTTTCTGCCTCTTTCCCCGCCCTCTCCGAACTCACTGCCATCTCCCCCTTAGATGGTCGCTACGCCGCCAAATTGGCCAATTTACGCCCCCTGATGAGCGAATTTGGCTACATGCAGCGCCGCGTGCAGGTGGAGATCACCTGGTTTGTCGCCTTGAGCGACGCCGGTTTTGCTGAATTCAAGCCACTCAGCACCGAAGCACGCGCTCACTTGGTCGGCATATTGACAAACTTCTCAGAAGCCGATGCCCAAGCCATCAAAGACATTGAAAAAGTAACCAACCACGACGTGAAAGCGGTGGAATATTGGCTGGCTGGTTATTTTTCAGGCGCAGGGGAAACCAAAGTTTGGGTCAAAGGCCAGTTTGACACCCTGTCCGAGCTGCATGCCATGCGCGGCTTCATCCACTTTGCCTGCACGTCGGAAGACATCAACAACACCAGCCACGCGCTGCAGCTCAAAGGCGCGCGTGATGCGGTCATATTACCCGCCGTGGACGGCATTATTGCCAAGCTGCGCGAGATGGCGCACAGCTTTGCCCATGTGCCCATGCTGAGCCGCACCCACGGCCAAACTGCCAGCCCCACCACCGTGGGCAAGGAAGTGGCCAACGTGCTGGTGCGCTTGACCAAAGCGCGTGAGAACATCGCCAAAGTCAACTTGATGGCCAAAATGAACGGCGCGGTGGGCAACTACAACGCGCACTTGTCGGCCTGGCCTGATTTTGACTGGGAAGCTTTCAGCCAAGGCGTGGTGGAGCGCGCAGAACCCACCGCCGGCTCCACTGGTGCGTTTGGCCTCGGTCTCACCTTTCAGCCCTACAGCATCCAGATCGAGCCGCACGACTACATGGCCGAGCTGTACGACGCCGTCGCACGTGCCAACACGATTTTGATCGACTGGAGCCGCGACGTCTGGGGTTATGTCAGCCTGGGCTACTTCAAGCAGCGCCTGAAAGCCGGCGAGATTGGCTCGTCCACCATGCCGCACAAGGTCAACCCGATTGATTTTGAGAATGCCGAAGGCAACCTGGGCCTGGCCAATGCACTCCTGCGCCACCTCAGCGAAAAGCTGCCGATCTCCCGCTGGCAGCGCGATTTGACCGACTCCACCGTGTTGCGCAACATGGGCGTGGCGCTGGGTTATGCGGCGCTGGCCTACAGCTCGCTGATGGTCGGGTTGAACAAACTGGAACTCAGCGAACAAGCCCTGGCCGATGATTTGGACAGCGCCTGGGAAGTGCTGGCCGAGCCGATTCAGACCGTGATGCGCCGCTACAGCGTGCCCGAAGCCTACGAAAAGCTCAAAGCAGCAACCCGTGGCAACACCGTATCCCAGGCCGATTTGCACACGCTGATCAACGCTTTGGAAATTCCAGAATCCGAAAAAACCCGCCTGCTGGCCATGACACCGGGCAGCTACGTGGGCAAAGCGGCTGAACTGGCGAAACGGGCTTAAAAAGCACTTAAATCTTACTTTTTAGGTGCCAAATATGCCTGTAGCCGGCTTATTTATTGACTAATGTGCTATTATAAATATAGCATTTACAATTTCTACAACAACTACAATTTCGGTTAATCACATTTTCCAACATCCACTTATGGCCATCAAATCCACCATTTTCAAGGCCAGTTTGTCGATTGCGGACATTGACCACAACTACTACGCCGACCACCAGTTCACCCTTGCCCGCCACCCCAGCGAGACGGACGAGCGCATGATGATCCGCCTCGTTGCGATGGCTTTGCAAGCACACCAGCTGCAAACCGTCTGCGGAGGTGATGGCACACTGGCGTTTGGCGCGGGGTTGAGCAATCCGGATGAACCAGACGTCTGGCTACGCGACTTCACCCAAGCGACGCGGTTATGGATTGAGGTGGGTGCCCCCGAAGAAAAACCGATTTTGCGCGCCTGCGGCAAGTCGGATTCAATGATGGTGTATTGCTTCAACCACGCTGCCGAGATCTGGTGGAAAGCCATCGAAAACAAGGTCAGCCGTGCTAAAAACCTGCAAGTCTGGCGCGTTCCCACTCTGCAATCGCAAGAACTAGCCAAACTCGCCACCCGCAGCATGCAGCTGCAGGCGACGATTCAAGAAGGCGCGCTGATGATGAGCGACGGCGCCAACACGGTGGATGTGGAGTGCGTGCGCTGGTTGTAGCTCGACTACTACCAGCTTTCTCGCCAGCATCCTCGGCTTACTTTTTGGCCACGTAACAGGGTTCAAAGGCACCTGAACCACCACCCAAGGCGTAACCCAGACCAAAACCGTACGAGGTGGTGGAGCCTGAAGCACCGACACCGACGCGGACCGACAAGCGTTCTGTGATGCGCGTTGACAAACCCAAGGCAAAGCCTGTTTCACTGCCCGATCGGGCAACCCCAGCGCCCGCATAGAACATGCCGCACTCACCCGTGGTAGGCAAAGGCATATAGCCGGTAGCCAATGCAATGGCGGTGAGCTGGGCGGCCTTGCGGTCAAGATCGGCCAATTGCGTCAAGGTGGCTGAATTGGGGGCTGAAGTGCCCGCTGGGCCAGTCGCTCCCGTGGCACCGGTCGCTCCCGTTGCTCCGTTCGCGCCAGGCGTACCCGCTGCACTGGCAGCGCCTGGCGTTCCAGCGGCTCCAGTTGTCCCATTTGCACCTGCTGAACCGGTTGCGCCATTTGTCCCATTTGTCCCATTTGTCCCTGCTGGACCAGTTGCCCCGGTTGCCCCGGTTGCCCCGGTTGCGGGCGCTGTCAAGGTAGTTGCCGTAAAAAAGTTCGATGCTCAAGCGGCTAATTTTTCTGGTTGATTCTGGTCCTTCAGTGTTTGCGGGTTGAGGTGC
>JAYWCQ010000184.1:0-2857 GCA_043780435.1 Polaromonas sp. | reverse complement strand
CGATTGGAAGGCGGCGCTAAATCGGTTTACTATTCAGTTCGAGGAACGGATGCCGCAGCATTAACGAATTCCGTTTACACAAAATTCAGGACACCCTCTACCGGAGCGCCCGCGCAAAACGAAATAGTTTTGTCCGGCCATGTGGTTGAAGACCCATCACGCAAAATCACAATCAAAGCTGTTCGCCGTGCTGAGCTTCCGTAGTCGCTATCGCCCTAACCCTGCGTTCAAGCGGGACTGCGCAAAAGCGCGCAGCCCCTTAACTCTACGTTGGGCGTCACATACGGCATGACTGATCACTCAATTTCCGTCAAAGAGTTCGCCGAGGCGAACGGTCTGTTGCGGCAGACCGTCTTTAAGACTCTGAAGCGCCTCGACATCGAGCCGTCGAAGTCGCGCGGCGGCAAACAAAACCGTGGACAAACCATCTCATACATCACCGAGGATGATGCGCGTAGGGTGCTGGAGGCGCTCGCCGCGAGTAGGAGTTACCAGCCCGAGCGGGAGGGTGACGAAACGGAATTCCCTGATGCCGCGCTCTACGATATCGGCGTTTTTTATTTGCTGTGCTTAGAACCGGAACACGACCCAAGCCGCTTCAAGGTCGGATTCGCTAGCAATCTCAATGAACGCTTGCGCCAACATCGTTGCTCAGCTCCTTTCACGCAGGTGGTCAAAACTTGGCCGTGCCGGAGGCTTTGGGAGAAAACCGCCATTGAGTGCGTCACTGACGGCTGTGAACGGTTGCATACGGAAGTCTTCCGAACACAGTCGCTTGAATCCGTCGAAGCCAAATGCACACAGTTCTTTGCCATGATGCCGAAGCTGACAGGCGCGCAATCCACATGACGCCCAACACTGCATTCGAGAGGGACGCGCCAAAAGCGGCGCGCCCCTCAATTTGAACGTTAGAGTCCACCAGTCGTTAGAGTCCACCAGTCACGTTCCGCACTTTGCCACCTTGGATAACAAAAAATGGAAATTGTCCTAGTTCTTTTTCTCATCGCTGCCGCAGCCATCTTCTTCCTGTATCGGCCTGGTTCGGGCGAGAATTCTTCGGACAAACGTTTATTGCCAAAATCAAATGTGCCTATGCCGGGGCAACGTGCTGAAAAGCGCGTGCGCCTTACCGATCAGCAAATTATCGTCCTAAGCTCTGCAAGCCTTGATAAGCCAATTTATGGTGAAAACCCTTCTATGCTGTATGCGCAGATGCCCAACGGTGGTTCTTGCTTTAATCTCCGCACAATAGAATCACTTGTAAAGCGCGGATACCTTCAAGCCGATGGGAAAGGCGGTTATCTCCGTACGCCAGAAGGTATCGAAGGTCTTCGTAGCGGAATGGGATTTTGAAGTGAAAGTTCATGGCACAGGAAGAATTAACGTTAGAGGAATAGCTATGCACGGTATCGTCAAAGGTCTCTCCAAAAACAAACAACGGGTTGCGGTACTTACTGATTATGGCTACACCGTCTTCGATATTCATGATGGTGAGGTTTCCCTTAACGACGAAATTTCCGGAAACCTAGACGATCACGGATCGCAGGACTTAACCAATCAAACAACCAAACATAGCCTATCCGTATATATCGAAGCAATACAGGCAACGCCAGCAGCCGCTCAATCTCTTCTGTCTCATATATGACGCAAGAGAAAAACAATTTATTTGTGATGCTTCGTTTCATGAAAAATTCCTCTAACCCGACATTCAACCCGGACTCCGCAAAAGCGCGGAGCCAACCTAGACTAGAATACTGAGACTAAAAGTATCCATACAGTCACAACAGCTTCGCTCTTGTGAAGATTCGGTCACAGACTGGCGATGCCAGACTGTGTGGATATTAGAGAAAAAGATTGTGCCAAATTTGTGTCATGGAATGACATGAATGACATAGATTATGGCTGTGCGACACTGATTCTAGCTTTGGCAAGCGCTGTAAGTGGTTGTTCTATATGCATCGTTAATTTAGTAGCCGCGCCTCTTAATCCGTAGGTCGTCGGTTCGAATCCGACACGGCCCACCAATAAAACAAGGACTTGCATAAATGCGAGCCCTTTTTATTTAGACTTAGCAGCAATATAGTAAACTCACTGAAAAGCGACACCTGCTTGTGCTGCGTAAGGCCTGCCCCCAAAACAATGCAGGCGGCTCTTACTGCCTCGTGTAAACGACTTTCTTTGTGCCGCTCTCGCAACTTCCGACCACCTGCTTCTCGCCAACTTGGTCTGAAGTCACGATTTCGAGAGTATATTTCTTGACGCTTTTCGCTTCAACCTTGGCAGCGATTTCGTCTTTCAGTTCTTCACAGGATTTTGCGGCAAAGGCTTGAGTGTTGGCCAGGGTTATGGCGATGGCGGCCAGATAGGCGATGCGCTTCATTGATGGCTCTTTGGTGGACGGCATGGTAAGCACCCCCATGATCAGCTTTAGCTGGGGGTTTGTCACCTGGGAAATATTACACTTGCGTTATGCTAATGGCAAGTCGGTGCACAATGAGTCATCTCGCCTCAACTCCATCCTTCTGGGCTGACAGCAGCCACTTCTCATAATTCAGTCAGGGCCTGCATTTGTAGATGTCGAATGTGCGCTCTCCATATTTCGACGTATCTTTTTTAACAACCGTATCGCCGCCTTTATCTACTGCGCCATTAAGTGCCAATTGTAACAAGTTGGCTTCCACGGCTTCGACACTGCGAGTGAAGAGTCCAATCTCGGTAAGAACGCTACCCGTTATATTGCCTTTGGGCTCGCAATTAGCAACCTGATTTGCATCCGCTAGAGAAACTCGTTCAGACCCATGCCGCACATCAATCAAATGACTGGCACATGCACCCAAACCAAGGGTCAATGAGAGCA
>JAYWCQ010000183.1:0-3401 GCA_043780435.1 Polaromonas sp. | reverse complement strand
GTGGCTCGAACACGTGACTGGTTGCGCTACGAGGTGCCAGACAGGTTCATACGACGCGATGCGCGTGGCTTTTACAAAGGCCAAAAACAGATTTGGTTTATGCTGCAACTGACCGGCTTTGACACGAGTGTCAACCTGCGCGCGACCGACCATCCCGAGTTTGACGCTTGGCGTTGGAACCAGTTTTGGGTGCCGCTGGATGCCGTGGTTGAGTTCAAACGCGGTGTTTACGAGATGGCGCTGACTGAGCTGTCGCGCTATTTACCGCGCAGCGACCATGGCCCGCGCCATCTGCGGGCAGATTTACGACACGACTTGCATGGCGACAGCCGTGGTCATGACGGGCATCACGGCTACCATGGCTTGAACAGCCAAGTTGCCCACATGGAAATGCCACCAGGCGGTAGCTATGAGCCTGATCCGCAGGATAGCTATGGCTCAGTCCAGTCGGCATCGGACAATGAAGCCAATTTGCCTGAGCCTACGCCTGCAGATCCGACGTTGCAAAAATCTACGTTATGACATTTTTTACCCGCTTTGCTGCATCTCTGGTTATCTGCTCGACGTTCGCTTCGTCTGGCTTTGCGCAGTTGCTGGCGACTGACCCCGATTGGAAAGAGAGCGATGCACCAGCGCCAGCAGCCTTAAATTTAAAAGATTTGCTGCCGTTTGAGGTGGTAAAAACATCAAATTTGAGCTGGGCTTTAGACCCTGCAGCTGTAAAGATTGTGGGCGATGGTCTGGTGCGCTACGTAGCTGTGGCGCGTAGCACAAGTGGTGCGCTCAATGCTTTGTACGAAGTCATCAACTGCAGCAATGGCGAGGTTAAAACCTATGCGCGTATTGTCAGCAAAGAAGCTGAAGCGGCTGGCAAAGCATGGGTTGTGGTTGCTGATCCCAAATGGATATCGATGTATGACGCGCCTTCCAAACATGCTTTGGCGTTGGCCAAGCAAGGCGTTTGCACGGGCAATACGGCAGCTCAAAACGTGAATGAAATCGTGACGTCGTTGAAGAAAACCACGATTATTTTCAAGAACAAAGCTGCGCCTTAGGTTGCGAACTTAGGTTTTCGACAGCACCATGTTGTCGCGGTGAATCATCTCTGGCTCTGCCGCGTAACCCAATACTTTCTCAAATTCGCTAGAGGCTTTTCGGCAGATCAAACGCGCTTCTGAACTGGCGTAATTAGCCAAACCACGGGCGACTTCGTACCCTGCGGCATCGCGTATGGCAATCACATCACCGCGCGAAAAATCGCCGTCCACACTTGTCATACCAATCGGCAACAAGCTGGTACCGACACTTTGCAGCTTACTGACAGCGCCCGCGTCGACAGTGACTGAACCGCGCAGCTGCAAATGATCCATCATCCACTGCTTGCGCGCTTGGTTTTTCTGGGTTTGCGCGATGAGCAGCGTACCAATCGATTCGCCTTGGGAAAGTCGAACCAACACTTCAGGCTCTGCGCCCCAAGCAATCACCGTGGATGCGCCTGAGCCTGCGGCGCGCTTGGCAGCCAAAATCTTGGTGATCATGCCGCCACGGCCAATGCTAGAGCCTGCTCCGCCAGCCATGGCTTCTAAAGCGGGGTCGCCGGCTTGGCCGACGTGAACGAATTCTGCGGCTGGGTTGCTGCGCGGATCGGCGTTGTACAGGCCTTTTTGATCGGTCAAGATGATCAAGGCATCTGCTTCCACCAAATTGGCGACCAAAGCGCCCAAAGTGTCGTTGTCGCCAACCTTGATTTCTTCGTTGACCACCGTGTCGTTTTCGTTGATGACAGGAACAACGCCATGTTTCAGCAGCGTTAACAGCGTCGATCTGGCGTTCAAATAACGCTCACGGTCAGCCAAGTCAGCGTGGGTGAGCAACACTTGAGCAGAACCAAGCGCATTTTCACGCAGTTTGGTCTCATACATCTGCGCCAAGCCCATTTGACCGACGGCTGCCGCCGCTTGTAGCTCGTGGATAGCGCTGGGTCGTGTCGTCCAACCCAGCCGCTTCATGCCTTCTGCAATCGCGCCGCTGGAAACCATGATGACTTCGCGGCCATCAGCGCGCAGCTTGGCGATTTGGCTGCACCAGTGGGCAATGGCGGCTTCATCCAAGCCACGGCCTTCGTTGGTCACCAAACTTGAGCCGACTTTGACAACAATGCGTTTTGCGCTTTTGAGTAGCGTTTTAGTCATAAATAGCTGTTATTCATCATTATTTAAGGGCTAAATATGGCTATAGCCGGCGTATTTATTGCCTAAGTAGCTATAAATAATATAGCACTTAAAAGTTGTGCTTAAAATGTGCCTTACTCAGGGATTTCCACAAAACGCGGGTCAATGTACTCTGGCGCTTGCTCAGAGACTTGCTCGGCTTTGATGTGTTTGTAAATCGCTTTGACCAAGGGCTCGCAACCTTCCCGCGTCAGCGCAGAAATTTCGAAAACAGGGCCTTTGAACTTCATGCGTTTCACAAAATCGGCGACAACTTCGGCGCGCTTGTCGCCATCGACCATATCCAATTTGTTCAGCACCAGCCAGCGTGGCTTTTTGAACAAACCAGCGTCGTATTTCTTCAGCTCTTTGGCAATCGCCTTGGCTTGTGCGACAGGGTCAACGTTCTCGTCAAACGGTGCCAAGTCGATGATATGTAACAACAATCGGGTGCGTTGCAGGTGGCGCAAGAACAAATGCCCCAAGCCCGCGCCGTCAGAAGCGCCTTCGATCAAACCAGGCAAGTCTGCGACCACAAAGCTTTGCTCAGGGCCGACGCGAACGACACCCAAGTTGGGGTGCAAGGTCGTGAATGGGTAGTCTGCAATACGTGGACGTGCGTTCGATATAGCTGTGATAAAGGTTGATTTACCGGCGTTAGGCATGCCGAGCAAACCCACATCTGCCAGCACTTTGAGCTCTAATTTGAGACTTTTACGTTCACCAGGCCACCCTGGCGTTTTTTGGCGCGGGGCGCGGTTGATCGCGCTTTTAAAACGTAAATTGCCGAACCCACCATCACCGCCCTTGGCAATGGTGATGATTTCGCCGTCTTCCAACAGCTCAAACAGCACCTCGCCCGTTTCAGAATCGGTGATGATGGTGCCCACAGGCATTTTTAGGATGATGTCGTCGCCCGCAGCGCCAAACATGTCTGAGCCCATCCCATGCTGGCCGCGTTTGGCGTCATGTCGGCGGGAAAAGCGAAAATCGACCAGTGTGTTCAAATTGGAATCTGCCACGGCAAAGACATGACCGCCACGGCCACCGTCGCCACCGTTGGGGCCGCCGAATTCTTTGTATTTTTCGTGTCGGAACGAGACGCAGCCCGCCCCGCCATCTCCTGCAGAAATGTCGATATAGGCTTCGTCTACAAATTTCATGGTGTTATTTTAGTTGATGTGGTCGGAT
>JAYWCQ010000182.1:0-3639 GCA_043780435.1 Polaromonas sp. | reverse complement strand
CGCCAGCGGTGTGCGGGCTGCCAAACTAGAAGCCTTGGCTTTAGACCTGGGCTTGCTGGAAGTGGGTCGCTGGGCCATGTTGGGCGAAGGCAAATTTGATGGTGCACCCATTGCGACGCAGGTGACCGAACAAATCATGGCGCAAACAGGTCAGCAGGCCATTGAAAAGCTGCCCATACGCTTTGCCGCAGTCGCCACTGAAAAATTGTCGCGCAAACCGGTTGTTTTCAACGCAGGCCACGCCGGCTTGGCCGTGCAGGCCAGCAGCGCGATTGAGGGCATGTTCACCCCGGTGCGCATTCGCGGCGTGCAATACATCGATGCAGACCTGGTCATGCCCATGCCAGTGCGCTTGGCGCGATCTATGGGCGCGGTCAAAGTGTTGGCCATCGATGCCTCAGCCCATGAAGACAAAGCCGAAAATGTCGTGCCGCGCTACAGAGCGGGTGATCTACGCAAACGTGCGTTGACGCTGCCAGACACCCTAGCCGCAGATGTGAACTTGCACCCTGATTTTGGCTATTACGTCAACACCAGCAAAGAATACAGACTGCGCTGCATCAACGCGGGCTATGCGCACACCATGGCAAAGGCGCAGGTTTTGAAGGCGCTGCATGCTTGAATAGGCGCCTGAATCTGCTTTATATCGGCGTGAGTTTCGCCACACTCAAGGCCAACCATTTCACGCCGTGTCGCGGGAAGTTGACTTGGGCTTTGGCATCGTCACCCAAGCCTTCCAGCGTCAGCAGCTTGCCTTCACCAAATTTGGGGTGAAACACCTGCATGCCGGCGCGCAAACCATGTGCCGGAGCGGCTTTTTGTTGCGGCACGGCCGGGCTGGCAAAGCGCTCTAGATTACCTGCATTTGACCCCAAAAATTGACCTCTAGCTTGCGTATTGTATGCCTGATAAGCTCCTGAATTAATTGCAGAATTGAAGCCTGAGCCAAAGCTGGAGGTTTTCGGGCTGATCCATTTCAAAGCGCTTTCAGGCAGCTCGTCAAAAAACCGGCTCTTCAAGTTGTAGCGGGTTTGACCGTGCAGCATGCGGGTTTGGGAATGGCTGAGGTACAGCCGTTTGCGGGCACGGGTGATGGCGACGTACATCAGGCGGCGCTCTTCCTCGAGGCCGCCTTTGTCTGCCATGGAGTTTTCATGCGGGAACAGCCCTTCTTCCATGCCGCCTATGAACACGCAGTCAAACTCCAGCCCTTTGGAGGCATGCACCGTCATCAGCTGAATCGCGTCTTGCCCCGCTTGGGCTTGGTTGTCGCCAGATTCGAGCGCGGCGTGGGTAAGGAATGCGTTCAGGGGCGACATGGTTTCACCGGTGGCAAATTCTGCGTCTAGTGCTTTGTCGGCCTCGGCTGGCACTGAAAAATCGATGCCTTGGCTGGCGGGGCTTTGGGTCAAAGTTTTACTAGCTTCGTCAGCTGGCATCGCCACCGCGCTGCGGCCAAACCCTTCAATGGTGACGAAGCTTTCCGCCGCGTTGACCAATTCTTCCAAGTTTTCAATGCGGTCTGCGCCTTCGCGGTCGGCTTTGTAATGCTCGATCAAACCGCTGTGGTCTAGCAGCAGCTCGATGATTTCACGCAAAGTTGCACCCTGCGTTTTCTCCCGCAAGACATCAATTTTGGCGACAAACGCGCCGATGTTGATGCCCGCTTTACCGCCCACCAAGCTCACCGCATCGCACAGCGAGCAACCGGCTGTGCGTGCCGCGTCTTGCAACTGCTCAATACTGCGTGCGCCTATGCCGCGTGGTGGAAAGTTGACGACGCGCAGGAAGCTGGTGTCGTCCAACGGGTTTTCTAACAGCCGCAGGTAGGCCAGTGCATGTTTGATCTCGGCACGCTCGAAAAAACGCAAACCACCGTAAACGCGGTACGGCATGGACGCGTTGAACAGCGCGGTCTCGATCACGCGGCTTTGGGCGTTGCTGCGGTACAGCACGGCGATTTCTTTGCGCAAGAAACCCGCCCCCACGCTTGCCACTGCGTGTGCTGCGCTGCCCCCCAAGGGGGCTAATTTCCCTAGAGGCGGCTCGTCGTGAAATTGCCCACCCTCTACACCATCGCCGCGTACCAGCTGCTTCATCTCATCGACCATCCAGGCCGCTTCGGCATAGTCGCTGACAGATTCGACCACCCGCACTGGCTCGCCCGGGCCTTGGCTGGTGCGCAAGTTTTTACCCAAGCGCTTGCTGTTGTGGCTGATCAGCTCATTGGCGGAATCCAAAATATTGCTGCCGCTGCGGTAATTTTCTTCCAGCTTGATCTGGTGTTCAACCTTGAATTCGCGCACAAAGTCGGCCATATTGCCCACGCGTGCGCCGCGAAAGGCGTAGATACTCTGGTCGTCGTCACCCACGGCCATCACATTGCCCGTGGGTTTGAAGTCTGACCCTAGCGCAACGTTCAAAGTATTGCTACCGCCTGCTAACATCTTGATCCAGGCGTATTGCAGGCGATTCGTGTCCTGAAACTCATCGATCAAAATATGCTGGAAACGGCGCTGGTAGTGCTCGCGCACGGGATCGTTGTCGCGCAGCAGCTCGTAGCTGCGCAGCATCAGCTCGCCAAAATCGACCACGCCTTCGCGCTGGCATTGCTCTTCGTACAGCGCATAGAGTTCAATCTTTTTACGGGTGTCCGGGTCTTTGGCGTCCACATCGCGCGGGCGCTGGCCGTCTTCTTTGCAGCCGGCGATGAACCACATCAGCTGCTTGGGCGGGTAGCGCTCGTCGTCCACATTGAACTGTTTGCACAGCCGCTTGATGGCGCTGAGCTGGTCTTGCACGTCCAAAATCTGGAAGCTCTGCGGCAAATTCGCCAGCTTGTAGTGGGTGCGCAGCAGCCGGTTGCACAGGCCGTGGAAGGTGCCGATCCACATGCCACGCACGTTGACGGGCAGCATGCTGGTCAACCGCGTCATCATCTCTTTGGCGGCTTTGTTGGTAAACGTGACCGCCATCACACCGCCGGGGGTGATTTGACCCGTTTGCAGCAGCCAAGCGATGCGGGTGGTCAATACCCGCGTTTTGCCCGAGCCCGCGCCCGCCAAAATCAAGGCGTGGCCCTTCGGCAAGGTGACTGCCGCCAACTGCTCAGGATTCAGGTTATTTAACAAACCACCCGCATTATTGAAGAAGTTTGTAGGTTGCCCATTTGCGGGCACGACCACTTCAGTGGAAAAAGCTTGATTTTCTGGATACATAAGCCATTGTAGAAACTCTTTTGTAGCAAATCGGGCGGATACCAGTAGAATCAATCACCGGGCTCACGTATTTGTGGCTCGGTTTTTTTTGCCTGTTGTTTTTTAGCTTTTTGATTATTTGCCTTGAAGGACGATTGCTGTGGAAATATTTGACTATGACAATGTACTGCTTTTGCCACGCAAATGCCGCGTAGAAAGCCGCTCTGAGTGCGATGCTGGCATTGAGTTGGGTGGGCGCAAGTTCCGCATTCCTGTTGTCCCGGCCAATATGAAAACCGTCATCAACGTGCCAATTTGCATTTGGTTGGCAAAAAATGGCTATTTTTACGTGATGCATAGATTTGATTTGGACAATGTCCAATTCGTCAAAGACATGCGCGCTGCGGGCGTTTTTTCATCGATATCGCTAGGCGTAAAACAA
>JAYWCQ010000181.1:0-8342 GCA_043780435.1 Polaromonas sp. | reverse complement strand
CCAGTAGGACTGGAGTTTGAGAATGATTTGCTGGAATGTAAGCATAGGTGGATCATTTTACTTGCGTCGCACGCGCCAAAATGCCAGCAACAGGATACCCAGCCCCAAAATCCACAACGGCCACAACCAAAACCGCGACACCCACGATGCGTAGGGCGTGATCACCGTGTTGCCCCAGACCTGCCCGACCAGCACGCCACGGGTGTGCCGCTCTAGCGCGTGGGTGACTTGGCCTTGCGCGTCGATGATGACGGTCGCGCCGGTATTGGTCGCGCGAAGCGACGGTTTTGCAAGTTCCATAGAGCGCAATCTGGCGATGTTGAGGTGCTGGTCTATCGCCACCGTGTTGCCAAACCAGGCAATATTGGTCAGGTTGACCAGAATGGTGGGTGCGGTGGCGGGGTTGGCAAAACGTCCTGCCAGCTCTTCGCCAAACAAATCTTCATAGCAAATATTCAGCCCCAAGCGCTGGCCTTGCCAGTAGAACGGCGGCTGCGCTGAGCCGCCCCGCTTGAAGGTGCCCAGCGGGATGTTCATCAAATCAATAAACCACTGGGCGAAGGGTGGAATGAACTCGCCAAAGGGGACAAGGTGGTCTTTGTCGTACTGATACGGGGCGGACAAAAGCAAGGGCGTTGGCTTGAAACCCACCACGCTGTTGCTGAAACCCGCCGCACGGCTGCCCATGGGGATGCCAATCAGCGCGGCTTTTGAACCGTTTTCAGCTTTGAAGGGCTGCTGCACGGTGCGCCAATACTCGGGCGACAAATTCTGCGGCAGCAAGGGAATGGCGGTTTCGGGGGTGACGACCAGCCCGGTTTGCACTTTTTCTAACTGCTCGGCATACCAACTCAAGGCCGTGGCCACGCCCGAGCCGGCTTGGAATTTCTCGTTTTGCGGGATATTGCCTTGCAAGAGGGTGACTTGCAACGGCGGCGTTTGCTGGCTCGCTGTATTTTTAGAACTTGTGGAATCTGCAAACTGGTTATTCAATATTAGTATTGCTACAAACAGCATCGCCAACAGCGCAGCCTGGATTCGCAAGGGCTTGGTTGGTTTGTCGACCAATTGCACCAGCAGCATGGCCATGTAGGCGCTGACAAAGCACATGCCATACACGCCGATAATGGATGCCAAGCCTGCCAACGGCCCGTCAACATGCGAATAACCGACCGCGCCCCAGGGAAAACCCGTCAACCACGTGCCACGCGCCATTTCAGCCAACATCCAACATGCCGCAAAAACAATAGCAGCGTAAGCATTAAATACGCCGGCTACAGCCATATTTTGCATGTTTTTGACGCTTTTTACGGTGGTGTGATGAAAAATCATGCAAGCCAGCATGTAAAACAGCGCCAAACAGCTGCTGAGCAACAACACCGCACACGCGGCCAGCCAGCCAGGCAAGCCACCATAGGTGTGCATGGAGATGTAGAGCCACCAGATGCTGCCGCACATCCAGGCGGTGCTGAACACCCAGCTGCGCCAGGCCGCTTGCTTGAGCGTGCCTGCACCCAGCAAGGCGCGCGCAAACACCCCCATCGCCAGCAACTGCAGCCACCACAGCGATTGACCGCGCGGTATGCCCAACAGGGCGATGTCAAAACTAAATGGCCAAACCAGGCTGACGGATTGCGCCCAGCCCGCGACCAACAACACCACAAATTGCATAAAATGAATCGCCTATTTATTGTCAGCCATGTGCGCTGGCATGACCTTGAACCACTTGACGGCGCCACCCTTGGTGTGCAGCACCGTGAAGCTCAGACCGTTTAGCACCATGTTTTCGCCGCGCTTGGGGACGTGGCCCATTTCGTGGGCGACCAGGCCACCTATGGTGTCAAACTGGTTGTCAGAATCTGACTCCAGCAGGGTGACTTTGAAAGCGTCGTTGACACGCTCAATCGCCGTGTCGCCGCTGACGCGATAGGTTTTGTCGGCCAGGCCAAAAATATCGCCTTCGTCGGCCACGATGTCGAATTCGTCCTCGATCTCGCCGACGATTTCTTCCAGCACGTCCTCAATCGTCAACAAACCCGCCATGCGGCCAAACTCGTCGATGACGATGGCCAAGTGGTTGCGGTTGCCGCGGAACTCGCGCAACAAATCGTTCAGCCCCTTGGTTTCGGGCACAAACACCGGTGGGCGCAGCAGGGCGCGAATATTCAGCTCAGGCGCACGCTGCAGTTTCAGCAGATCTTTGGCCATCAACACGCCGATGATGTTGTCTTTTTCGCCCTCAAACACCGGAAAGCGCGAGTGCGCTGTGTCGATGACCTGGTGCATCAGCTCGTCCATGGTCGAATCGATGCTCAGCAGGTCAATCCGCGTCACCGGCACCATCACGTCACCGGCGCTCATGTCGGCCATGCGGATCACGCCTTCGAGCATGGCGCGGCTTTGCGCGCCGATCACGTCGTTGCCTTCCGCCTCGGCCAGCGTCTCAATCAGCTGGTCTGTGGAGTCTGGGCCAGGTTTGATGAACTCGACTATCTTTTGAAACAGCGAGCGTTTGTCTGCGTGTGGCGCTGCGGGGTTGGGGTTGCCCGACGACGGGTTCGCCGACGAATGGGCAGACGAAGAACTGGGTTCTGACACTATGTTGGCGCTCACTGATACGGCCAGATTGTGGCTAGGAGCGCGGTTGTTGCGAAGCCTCTAGGATAGCGGATTCCTGTGACGGTGACTAATTGCCCGTTTTAAAACGGATCGGATGGCTCTTTTTGGACGCCCGCTACCAGCGCTTGAAAATTCTTGGCTTGCTGCTTGAAGCCATAGTCCACCTCTGCCATTTGGTCTTCCATCATTTCCGTCAAGCGCGTGCCCAAGGTGGCGGCAGGGAGTTTGAGATAAGCGTCAGATTCTGAGCCGCTGCGCTCCACCGCGGCGCCGGCGTTGCGCGCAATTTTCAGCATGGCGGTGTTTTCAGTCAGCGCGTGGATAAACAAGGTGTCGCGCGCCTCATTGCGTGCGTGCATCACCGCACGCTCAAACAAGCGCCCACCGAAGCCACGACCCCGTACCGCTTTGAGCACCGACACGCCAAACTCTGCGTTTTTAGCTTGCTCGGGGTCGTCCGACACCGCCAAATGCGCCATGGCTATCAGTTCTAGCTTGCGGTTGAAAATACCGTAAATATCGTCGCGTTCAAAATTCAGCCCATCGGCATAGCGGTTGATTTGCTCGTCCGACGCGGCATAGCCAAAGCGCAAGTAGCGGTCCGGCTCGTCCATCGCCAGCAAATGCTTCGCAATGCGCTCGCGATGCCGCGGGCCCAAAGAGCGAATCGGCACCAGCGGAAAGCTAGAACGGGTCTTGGTTTTATCCATAGCCTCAATATAAGGGTATTCCCTGAAATTGCCAGCAATTTTGTTGCAGCGCAGCAAAAAATAGGGCTTTCCAGATGTAACAACCTCGGATTGCGTAACTTTATAAGCGTTTTATTCTTAAGTATTTGTTAAGTTACAACGGCAGCACCCTAGTAGATTTCGCCCTGTGCCGCATGAAACGGGAAGACAAGCCTAGGCATTCGGTCATACACTTTAGCCATGATTGAAAAACTAAGCCCCACCACTGCTGCCGATCTGCTTGCAACGCTAACGCACTGGAGGCATGACCAAGTGCGCGACGCCATTACCCGCGAATTCGTCTTTGCCGACTTCGTGCAAGCCTTTGCCTTCATGACGCAAATTGCCATCATCGCCGAAAAGCGCAACCACCACCCCGAGTGGTTCAATGTGTACAACCGCGTCAACATCACCCTGACAACGCATGATGTGAACGGTTTGTCGCAGCGGGATATTGACTTGGCGCGCTATGCCGATGCCGCTTTTGCAAACTTTCATATGCCATGAAACCCAATCAAGTCACGCGCCCAGACTGGACGATTGACCAAGGCTGGAGCAGCTATACCGCCGCCGAGCACGCGACGTGGAGAATGCTGTTTGAGCGCCAAACCCAGCTGCTGCCAGGCCGCGCCTGCGACGAATTTCTGCAGGGCATGCGCGATCTGCCCATGGGCGCGGACGAGATTCCAGACTTCAAGCGTTTAAGCGAGGTGCTGATGCCGCGCACCGGTTGGCAGGTGGTCGCCGTGCCCGGCTTGGTGCCGGACGATGTTTTCTTTGAGCACTTGGCGAACCGACGCTTCCCTGCGGGGCAGTTCATCCGCCAACCGCATGAACTGGACTATCTTGAAGAGCCCGATGTGTTTCACGACGTGTTTGGCCACGTTCCCATGCTGATGAACCCTGCCATTGCCGACTTTATCCAAGCCTACGGCGTGGGCGGCTTGCGCGCGCAAAAGATGGGCAAGTTGGCGAACTTGGCGCGCGTTTACTGGTACACGGTGGAGTTTGGACTGGTCAAACAAGCCGACGGCTTGCGGATTTATGGGGCGGGCATTGCCTCGTCTCATTCAGAGAGCCTCTTCGCCTTGGACGACGCCTCGCCCAACCGCATAGTATTTGACCTGCCGCGCGTGATGCAAACCGATTACCGCATTGATGATTTTCAGGAAACCTACTTCGTCATCAACAGCTTGGACGATTTGCTTGGCCTCGCCAACATCGACTTTGCGCCGCTTTATGAACAGCTAGAAGGCAAGCCCGACATCGCACCCGGCCAACTACTGGCGCAGGACGTGTTGTTCAGCCGTGGAACTGGAAATTATCACGCAAAAGCATCATAATTGCTTTGTATTTAATAGCAGTTTAGGCAATAAATACGCCGGCTAGAGGCATATTTACGCCTATTTTTGAGAGTTTTAGCGTGGCCTTTTGTGTTTTAAGCTGCAATCCGCTTCGCCAACTTGTCTTTCGTCTCACTCAGCTCTTTCGGCAGGTGGTAGGCCAGCTTGGTGAACAACTCGTCGTGCAGTTTCAGCTCGTCCGTCCACGCGGCTTTGTCGAAGCTGGTGACGGTGTTGAACTGCTGTTCGCTAAAGTTCAGGCCTGTCCAGTTGATTTCACCGTAGGTTGGACTGACGCCAAAGGGTTGATCCACGCCCGCTGCTTTGCCTTCGATACGGTCAATCATCCATGCCAACACGCGCATGTTTTCGCCGTAACCTGGCCAAACGAACTTGCCGGCGGCGTCTTTGCGGAACCAATTGGCACAAAAGATTTTCGGTTGCTTAACGCCAGTTTTTTCGCCGGCAGCTTTGATTTTTTCGCCGATATCCAGCCAATGTTGGAAGTAATCGCTCATGTTGTAGCCACAGAAGGCGATCATGGCGAATGGGTCGCGGCGCACCACGCCTTGTTGTCCGGCGATGGCTGCAGTGGTCTCAGAACCCATAGTCGCGGCCATGTAGACGCCTTCGACCCAGTTGCGGCCTTCTGAGACCAATGGCACGGTCGTGGAGCGGCGGCCGCCGAAGATGAAAGCGTCAATCGCCACGCCAGCGGGGTTGTTCCACTCGGGGTCAAGAGCGGGGTTGTTGGTGGCGGCGACGGTGAAGCGGGAGTTTGGATGAGCCGCTTTTGCGCCAGTGTCTTTGGCGATTTGCGGTGTCCAGTCTTTGCCTTGCCAGTCGATCAAGTGTGCGGGCACGGGCAAATCGGCCTCCATGCCTTCCCACCAAACATCGCCGTCGTCGGTCAAGCCGACGTTGGTGAAAATCGTGTCTTTGTTCAAGCTCAACATGCAGTTCGGGTTGGTCAGCATATTGGTGCCGGGCGCAACGCCGAAATAGCCCGCTTCAGGGTTGATGGCGTACATTTTGCCGTCTGCACCGGGTTTGACCCAGGCGATGTCGTCACCAATCGTGGTGACTTTCCAGCCTTCAAAACCTGCTGGCGGCACCAGCATGGAGAAATTGGTTTTGCCGCAAGCCGATGGGAAGGCCGCTGCAACGTGGTACTTCTTACCCTGTGGGTTGGTCACACCCAAGATCAACATGTGCTCGGCCAACCAACCTTCGTCGCGTCCCATGTTGGAGGCAATGCGCAGCGCAAAGCATTTTTTACCCAGCAAAGCGTTGCCACCGTAGCCTGAGCCATAGCTCCAGATTTCGCGGGTTTCGGGGTAATGCACGATGTATTTGGTGTCGTTGCACGGCCAAGTCACGTCTTGTTGACCGGCTGCCAAAGGTGCGCCCACGGTGTGCACGCAGGGCACAAAGTCGCCGTTCACGCCGATGATGTCGTACACCGCTTTGCCCATGCGGGTCATGATTTTTTGATTCACTGCGACATAGGCGCTGTCGGACAACTCAATGCCGATGTGCGCAATCGGGCTGCCCAGCGGGCCCATGGAGAAGGGCACCACGTACATGGTGCGGCCAGCCATACAGCCGTCGAACAATGGGTTCAGTGTCGCGCGCATCTCAGCGGGAGCTTTCCAATAGTTGGTTGGGCCGGCGTCTTCTTCTTTTTCTGAGCAGATAAAGGTGCGGTCTTCCACGCGGGCAACGTCGCTAGGATTCGAGTTGGCCAAGAAGCTGTTTGGGCGCTTGGCAGGGTTCAACTTTTTGAAGGTGCCAGCATCGACCAGCAACTGGCACAGGCGCTGGTATTCTTCTTCGCTGCCGTCGCACCAGTAAATGTCGCGCGGCTTGGTCAGCGCAGCCATTTCGGCCACCCAAGCGATCAGCTTGGCGTTTTTGACATAGGTCGGGGCTTTTACTTCTTCATAAGTATTCAAGCCCATCATGTTGCGTGCGTTCATTGCGTCATTCATCCGAAGATGTCCAAAGTTAAAAATCGTTTTGTCAAACCAGATTTGTCCGATTGGCGGTTGCCCCCTAAAATCTTGCTTTGAAAACGCGACTCAGCGACTCAGTTAACGTCTACTGCACACTCACAAGTTAATTTTATGAACCTAGCTTGCTGGTTACCTACAAGTTACATGAATTTTCCATGCAATATTTGCATAAGGTTATGCGTTTCTGTCTTCAGGTTTTTTTGAATGAGCCCTCCTATGACCCGACGAATTTGCTTACAAACGCTCGCTGCTTTGGCCGCAGGCGTCGCTGCTCACGGCTTCACTGCGCCTCAGCCTATCCGTGTCGCCGCTGCCAGCGACCTGAAATTTGCGCTCACCGCCCTGTGCCAAAACTTCACCCAAGCCACGGGGCAGGCGGTGGATTTGCAATTCGGCTCGTCTGGCAACCTCGCCCGACAAATTACCCAGGGGTTACCGCTGGACATCTTCATGTCTGCCGATGAAGCCTTGGTGTTTTCACTCTTTGACGGCGGTTTGACGCCCGACAAAGGCGCGCTGTACGGCACGGGGCGGATTGCGTTGATCTTGCCCAAAAATTCAGCACTACAATTGCCAAAAAACGAATCCGAAGCGCGTTTAGGGCTAGCAAACCAGCTCCAACCCATCCGCAAATTCGCCATCGCCAACCCCGAACACGCCCCCTACGGCCGCGCCGCCAAGGAAGCGTTGCAAAACCTCGGGCTGTGGGAGCCACTGCAAGCCAAACTCGTGCTGGGCGACAACATCAGCCAAGCCACCCAGTTCGTCACCAGCGGCGCAGCGCAAGCGGGAATCACGGCGTTATCTTTGGCTCTTGCGCCTGAAGTGGCGACTCAAAGCGGGGGTTATTGGCTGCTACCTGCCCCTTTGCATGCGCCTTTGAAGCAGCGCATGGTGCTGCTCAAAACCGCCCAGCCGGCTGCAAAAGCGCTGTTTGAGTATCTGCAAACGCCTGCGGCTAAGGACGTGTTGGCTAAATACGGGTTTAGCGCTTAAAACGGCGCATCTGCCGAGTTTACAGCGCTAAATATGCCTATAGCCGGCGTATTTATAGCCTAAGGTGCTCTTAAATAAATAGCAACTATCGTGTTTAACTCGCAAACAACTGCCCCATATCCTTGAACGCCTTGAATTCCAACGCGTTGCCGCTCGGGTCGAGCAAGAAAAAGGTGGCTTGTTCGCCGACCAAGCCTTTGAAACGGATACCGGGTTCTAGGACGAATTGGGTTTTCAGGGCGGTCAGGCGGTCGGCCAGTGTGTGCCAGTCGTCCCACGTCAAGACCATGCCAAAGTGCGGCACAGGCACGCCGTGGCCATCGACGTGATTGTGGTGCAGCTCTTTTTTGGCGGTGTTGGCGGGGGCTAAATGGATGACGAGCTGGTGGCCGAAGAAGTTGAAATCGACCCACTGTGCGCTGCTGCGCCCCTCGGCACAGCCAAACACGGTGCCATAAAAATGCCGTGATTCGGCCAGATCGGTGACGGGAATGGCGAGGTGGAAGGGTTGCAGGCTCATAGCTGTAGGTGTGCTGGGTTACTGGTTTCAGTGGTTTCAGGGGCTCTGAAAAGGTTTCTGGGCGGGGTCTGTTGCCGTGGGTTTGACGTAAAACGGGGCTTTCAGTTCGCCGGTTTTGAAG